>NZ_JBHUAF010000459.1:0-6229 GCF_042789895.1 Kitasatospora sp. NPDC056783 | reverse complement strand
GGACGGCGCCGCGCCCGAGTCCCCGCGCGGCCGGCGCGGGCGCGATGGCGCCGGTGGGCCCGGCCGGGTACGGCCCCGGTCAGATGGGCAGGTCCCAGCCCGGTCCGTCCTCGGTGCCGAGCCACACACGCTGCCCGGCCGCCGACACGGTGATCCCGAAGGCGTCCTGGGGCGGCGCACCGGCCGCCTGCCAGCGCTGGAGCGCGGGCTCGACCCGGTCCCACAGGCGCACGGGCCCGCGCTGGGCCACCGTCCAGCCGCCGCCGGGGGCGGGTGCCGTCCGGGCCTGCGATCCGCTGGCCGGGTCCCAGAGGATCTGCCGCTCCCCCACACCCGTGCGGACGGCCGCGGGCGCGGCGAGTTGGGCCACCCACCCGCCGGTCCGGTCGTCGAGCGCCGCCGGGTCCATGTGGGTCGCACGCTCCTCGCCGGGCAGCAGGTCCAGCGCCGGCAGGGGCGGCCGGTCGTGCGGGCGGGCGATCATGAAACTGGCCTGGTCGGCCAGGAACCGGCCGGTGGCCTCGCCGGGGCCGGTCACGTCGAGCAGGACACTTGGGGATGCCGAGACGGCCATGGGCGGGAACCGATCAGGCGGGACGGTACTCCGCGTGTGGCGTCGCCCGCTCCCAGGCGGCCTCGTAGGCCGCCAGGTACCGCTTGGCCAGCTCGGGATCGGTCCGGACCTCCATGCCGGCCCCGGCCCACTGCCCGTCCCCGGTGAAGTGGTGCAGGATCACCACCTCGCCGTCCATCACCCAGCCGTCCAGGCCGGGCAGGAGCAGGTCACCGGCGCGGGAGCGCGGCAACCACCTCACGTCCTCTCCCGCCACGACGTTCGGGAACGTCACGTCGTACTCGTACCGGATGTAGTCGGTCACCGGCTCGGAGACCACACGCAGACGTCGCATGACGACCCCTCGACCGGTCGCCTCGGCCACCACGTCGAGCCACGACCGCCACCACGACTCGCGGTCCATCGGATCAAGCCGCTTGCCCTGCTGCCAGGCGATGAACTCGGGGTCGTCCAGCATGTAGCCGTCCCGCATCTCCAGATGGACCGCCGAGCGCCGCGCTTTCGCGAGCTGCTCACGAACCGCTGTTGCCACCGTCGTTGACCTCACTGTCCGGCCGGGGGAACCAGAGTGGATTCCACACAGTTTCATGGCCTTGACCTCGATCGGTGAAGGGGGCGTCGAGGGCATGAAGGAGTATCCAGCAGCCCCCGGCGCGCGGGGCGGCGGGGGCCGTCCCGATCGGGAATCGCACGGGAACTCGTGCTCCGCGCCGAGGAGGAGGACGAGGAGGTTGAGGGGGGTCGGGGCCGGCGCCGGGTTGAAGCGGACCAGGACACGGCCGTCGATGGTCCTGTCGGTGTCGGCGGATGGGAAGACCATGCCGAACTTCCGTCCGTGCTCCAGGACTTCGGCGAGCATGCCGCGAATGTGGTCGCCGGTGCGGTGCCGGATCCGGGGGGCGAGCCCGGCGCGCAGCGGCACCAACCCCGGTCCCCGCTCCGCCCGTGCTCCGTGCGAAGCTCTTGCCCATGTCTGGTACGAAGCGCGCCCACGCCTTGACAGCCGCAGTCGCCGGCGCCGCCGCACTCGCGCTCGCCCTCGCCGCTTGTTCATCGTCCACGTCGTCCTCCGGTGGCGTCCAGGGCGGCTTCGCCCAAGCCACGACGCACAACGGCATCGCCGCCATCGCTGCCGGCCACCGTCCCGACGCGCCGGACGTCACCGGCACCACTCTGGATGGCCGGCCCGTCCAACTGGCCGACTACCGGGGCAAGGTGGTGGTCCTGAACCTCTGGGGCTCCTGGTGCGACCCCTGCCGCCGCGAGGCCAAGGGCCTGGAGGAAATCTGGACGAAGTACCAGGGCCAAGGCGTCCAGTTCCTCGGCATCAACACCCGCGACGCCGACGCCGCCAACGCCATCGCGTTCGAGCGGGAGAAGGGCGTCACCTTCCCCAGCATCTTCGATCCCGCCGGCACCCAGCTCCTCAAGTTCCCCAAGGGGACCCTCAATCCCCAGTTCATCCCCACGACGATCGTGGTCGACCGCGACGGCAAGCTCGCAGCCCGCGCGTTCGGCGGCCAGAGCCAGGACGCCGTCGAGTCGATGCTGACTCCCGTCCTCGCCGAACCGAGCGGCTGAACGCCTCCCGGCGCCGTCACGGCCGCGCGGACAGGACCGGACCGGCCCGGCCCCGCGAGAAGTCGGACCGGCCGACTTCTCGTGCTTCCCCGGTGGCAGCGGCGGTAGTCCCTCGATGAGGGTCACCGTGGAAGAAGTCGAGGTCATCGTCACCGTTTCATGGGCCTTGATCCAGTGCGTGAAGGGCCGCCAAGGGCGGGCCCGAAGGGGCAACACAGTGGCCCCGGAGCACGGTGGCGAGGCTGGAAGGTCTGGCATCCTCGTCCGCGCGAAGAACTGTGACCACGCAGTGATGGCCGAGGCGAGGAGGCCGGGCTGCCGGGATCCGGAGGCCCCCGGATAATCCCGCTCAGGGCGATGCGCGCGCCGCTACCCTCGCCGGACGCCTCTCCACCAGTACGCGTACTTCGCGTTGTTCAGTCAGCACGTCTCCGCCGACGAGATGACCTCGCGGCTGGGCGTCACTCCTGACGAGGTGTCCGTCCGTGGCAGCCGCGTCACCGATCCGAGGGTGATTCCCGCCGACCACAGCTGGAAGGTCGTCTGCCGGGCTCCCGGCCTGCGAGTGGACGAGCAGATCGCCCGCATCGTCGACAGGCTCCGGCCCCACACGGCCCGCATAGCGGAGCTCGCGGGCCGGTTGGCCGCCGACGGCACCGGCGGGGCGGTCCTGGAGGTCGTGCGCTACTTCAACGACAAGGACGGATCGTCCGGGCGGCGGCCGGACGGTGTCAACGCCCCCAACCTCTTCGGCTGACATCTGGACCGCGATGTCCTGGACTTCCTCACCGCAGTCGGGGCTCCGCTCGACGTGGACGAATACGACATGTCCTGAGGAGTAGCGCCGCAGCCCCCGGCGCGCGGGGCGGCGGGGGCGGCGGGTCAGGGGTCCTCGTCGGGCGGCGGGGCCGTGCGGAGGAGGGTGACCACGCCCAGGGCGAGGGTGGAGAGCGCCAGGGTGAGGAGGACGGCGAGGGCTGTCCCGATCAGGAGTCGCACGGGGAGTCGCGTTCGGCGTCGAGGAGGAGGACGAGGAGGTTGAGGAGAGTCGACGCGGGAGCGGTGTTGAAGCGGACGAGGACGCGGCCGTCGATGGTCTGGTCGGTGTCGGCGGAGGGGAAGATCAGGCCGAACTTCCTTCCACGCTCCTGGACTTCGGCGAGGAGGCTGCGGATGTGACCGTCGGTGTAGTGCCGGATCCGGGGGTCGGTCGGCAGCATCGGGAAGGGGCTGCTGGTCATCGGTGGGCCGCTCCGTCCAGCTCGAACCAGACGGATTTGGCGCGCTCGTGGGGGTCGACGCCCCAGCGGTGGGTGAGGCCGGCGACGAGTTGGAGGCCCCGGCCGGACTCGGCGAGGAGGGACAGCGGTGGGGTGGAGGGGAGGACCGGGCTCTCGTCGGTGACGGAGACCCGGAGGTTGCCGTTGTCGGAGATGATCCCGACCAGGGGCGCCGGGGTGTCCGCGTGGCGCCAGGCGTTGACGAGCAGCTCGACGAGGGCGAGCTGCGCGTCGGAGATGACGGCGGGCGGCCAGCCGATGCGGGTCATGGTGGCGTGGAGGGTGTGACGCGCGATGGCGAGGGTGGGGGTGTTGATGTGACGCATGGGAGTTCTCCCGAGGCGTGAGGTGGGGAGGAACCGGCGGAACACGTGTCGCCGTGAGCCAGGCCGTGGAGAAGGCACGGCTGCTCTGCGGCGCCTGCTGCGACAGGCGTTACTGACGATCCGTCGGACCGAAGTGAGACCGACCCTAGCGCAGCCCGGCTCAATTTTGAGCCGGATGCGACGGGGTTCCCTCGAACGTGGCATCCCCACCCTCCCGACCTGCGGCAGACTGGTCATCATGGCGCTACGACCGAACCCAACCCTTCGCCAGCGGCGGATCGGGACCGAACTGCGGAGGATGCGGGAGCAGGCCGGCCTCGGCGGCAGCCAGCTGGCACGCGAACTCGGCATCCAGCCCGCTCAGATCACGCAGATGGAGAGCGGGAAGGGCGGCATCAGCGTCGAGAGGCTGCGAACCATCGCCGCTGCCTGCATGTGCGGCAACCAGCCCCTGATCGACGCGCTGGCCGCCATGGTCTCGGAGCGCGGGAAGGGCTGGTGGGAGGAGTACCGGGGGATCCTCTCCACCGATTTCCTGGAGATCGCCGAGCTTGAGGCGAACGCACACAGCATCTCGACCTGGGCCACGACTTACATTCCCGGCCTGCAACAGACCGAGGCCTACGCAGCAGCGGTTTTCTCGCGTTTCGCCCCCTTCATCCCCAGCCACGACCTCGATGCCAGGACCGCCTTCCGCATGCAGCGAAAGACGGCAGCACGCCAAGGCGGATTCCCCTACTTCTCGTTCATCCATGAAGCGGCACTGCGGATGCAGTTCGGAGGAGCCCGGGTCCTCGCCGACCAACTCGACCACCTCATCGAGGACTCGTTGGCCGGCCGAGTCTCAGTACGCGCAGTCCCCTTCGACCTCGACACCTTCCCAGGCTGTGGCGAGAACATCATGTTCGTCGAAGGCCCCGTGCCCGAACTCGCCACGCTCCAGATGGATACTGTGGCCGGATGCATGTTCTTCGACGCCCAACCAGGTCTGATCCGCCACCGGAGCGTCTTCGAGCACCTGAACTCCACCGCCCTCTCCGAGATCGAGTCGCGCGAGTTCATTCGATCCATCAGGGATGAAATGCGAGGTAAGTATGCGTGACTCCAAGTGGCAGAAGTCCAGCTACAGCGGGGCTTCGAGCGAATGTGTGGAGGTCCGCACAGTAAGCGACACGGTCGAACTCCGGGAGTCCGACGAGGGCCACCTCGTCCTCCGCACCACCCCCGCCGCCCTCGCCGATCTCCTCCACGCCCTCAAAACCGGCGAGTTCGACTACCCTCCCGTCCGCTGATACAGCACCTCCCGCGACCGCCGGGCCCGGCTCACGAGCCCGGCCCGGTGCAGGATCTGCAGGTGGTACGACACCGTCGCCGGGCTCAAGTACAACCTCCTCGCGACCTCCGTCGTGGTCCTCGGCTGCCCCAGCTCCGCCAGCAGCTTCTGCCGCGTCGCGCCGATCAGCGCGTGCTCCCGCTCCGGCGGCACGCAATCCACCTGCGCGGCCGGGTAGACGATCAACGGTGTACGCGGCGCCGGCACGCCCGGTGGCTCCCCCGCGCAGAACAGCGCCCAGTCGACGAACACGCTCGGCGTCAGGATCACCCCGTCCGCCTCCAGCGTCAGCTGGTGGATGCTCTCCGCACGGAAGTGCACGACCAACTCCCCGTCCCGCCACTCCAGGTTCGGGGCCAGCCCGTTCAGCGTCTCCCCGAGCCCGCACCGCACGATCTCCGAGGCCCGCGCCGCGACATCGGCCTCCAGCCGGGCCCGGATGGCCGGCCACGACGGTTCCAGCGCCGCGTGCCAGAACCGCGACATCTCGTCGGCCAGCCGGTGCGCGAAGCGCTCCTCCCCGCGATCCAGGGCCCGCAGGAGCCGCGTCGGCGCCGGACGGCCCGAACCGGCGTCCCACGCATGGCCGTTGACGGCCCCCTCCAGCTCGTAGCGGATCCGCTCGCGCGGGGTCGTCGCGATCTGGTGCAGCGCCGTGTCGATGTCCGTCAGGAACGCCGGTGGCTCCGGCCGGATGAAGTCCGGCGCGTAGCCGAGCGGCCCTCCCCCGCCGACCACCGCCAGCAGCCCGAGCCGGTGCCGGGTGAGCGCCTCCGTCGCCCTCGCCCGCCACGCCGGGGTCAGGGTGCCCGGACTGTCACCGACCAAGCGCAGCAGGTCCTTGGCGGAGCCCACCGGCGAGACCGCGAACCTGACGCCTCCCAGCCCTCGGGACCCCAGCCGGATCCGGATCACGAACACCCCTCCTCCGCAGGCCGATTCGAAAGAAATCGAATCATTCGACCGGCCGACCGGCGTGGCGTTTCCTGGATTCACCGCATCGACCAAGCCCCCGGGGAGGGCCGGCCCGGGCCACGGGGGTGCCCGGGGCGGCGGCCGGTGCGGCGACGGACGGCCGGGGAAGGCCGGTGGCCCCGTACCGCCGACGGGCGGTACGGGGCCGAGGGTCCGGCAG
>NZ_JBHUAF010000458.1:0-6265 GCF_042789895.1 Kitasatospora sp. NPDC056783 | reverse complement strand
GCGGCACATCCTTCCTTCATCCAGTCCACGCCGAAGCGTTTTCCGGGGCGGATCCTCGACCCGTGGGGCCGGGCGCCGCCCGGTAACGCTTCGGCATCCTCCGCTCCACCGGCCATTGACACCCCGCTGAGGCGGCCCTTACGGTCCTTCCCAAGCGACTGGAAAGTTTCCTAACAGTTCCTCAGGGCCCTTCCCGCCCTTACCCGACAGTTCGTCCGACCAGCCGAAAGAGGAGGATTCCGGGCATGACCAAGAGCACCGCCAAGGCCCCCCTCGCCGGCACCCCCAGCCTGCTGCGCGCCATCAACGACCGCGCCGCCCTCGAACTGCTGCTGGAGAACGGGCCGCTCTCGCGGACCCAGATCGGCTCTCTCACCGGGCTGTCCAAGCCCACCGCCTCCCAGCTGCTGGCCCGGCTGGAGGCGGCCGGGCTGGTCCTGCCGGTCGGCACCACGGCGGGCGGGCCCGGGCCCAACGCCCAGCTGTACCAGGTGAATCCGGCCGCCGGGTACGTCGCCGGGCTGGACGTCACCAACAGCGAGATCAGGGTCGCGGTCGCCGACATCACCGGCACCACGCTGGCCGAGCACGCCGTGCCGACCAAGGGTGTGCCGGCCGCCGGGACCGTTCCGGCCGTCGCGGCCGCGGTGGCCGAGGCGGTGCGGGCCGCCGGAATCCCCGCGGGCGGCCTGCGCACCGTCGCGATCGGGCTCGGCGGCGCCCCCGACCCGGTCACCGGCAAGCTGCGCTACGCCTCCCACCTGCCGGGCTGGCACTCGCCGCGGCTGGTCGAGGAGTTGACGGAGGCGGTCGGCGCGCCGGTGTCGATCGAGAACGACGTGAACCTGGCCGCCGTCGCCGAGCGCTCCTCCGGCGCCGCGGCCGGCTTCGAGGACTTCGTCCTGCTCTGGGCCGGGGCGGGGGTCGGAGCGGCGATCGTGATCGCCGGGCGGCTGCACCGCGGCTTCACCGGCGGCGCCGGGGAGGTCGGCTACATGCCGCTGCCCGACTCCCCGGTCGAGTTCGACGCCCGCCGCCGCAAGTTCGGCGGCTTCCAGGCCCTGGTCGGCACGCCCGCCGTCCGGCTCCTGGCCCGTGAGCACGGGCTCGGCGCGGCCACCGCGCAGGAGTCCATCACCAGGGCGCTGGCCACCCCGGGCGCCGGCGACGCCTTCCTCGCCGAGCTGGCCGGGCGGCTCGCCGTCGGGCTGGCGGTGATCGTCGCCGTCGTCGACCCCCAGCTGGTGGTCCTCTCCGGCGTGGTACCGACCGCGGGCGGCGAGCGCCTGCGCGCGCTGGTCGAGGACGAGTTGGCGCGGGTCTCGATCGCCCGGCCGGAGGTGCGCAGCAGCGCCCTGCCCGGCTCGCCCGTCCTGCTCGGCGCCCTGCAACGTGCCCTGTCCGACGCCCGCGAGGCGGTCTTCTCCACCCACTGACGCCACCCACCGCCGACACCCACTGACGCGCCCCGCCGACGCCCACCACCGCCGCTTCCGCCCACCGACGCTCCCCCTGTCACCTGGCTCCACCTGCACCCACCTCTCCCCCAACCCCCGATCGCGGGATCCGAGGCAATGAGGCCTGCCCGCGCACCCCCAGGAGGACCCCGAAGTGCACGCCACCACCTCCCGCAGAGGCCGCCGTACCGTCGCCGCCCTCGCCGGCAGCGCCGTCCTGGCCCTGCTCGCCTCCGCCTGCACCGGCTCCAGCGACTCGGGCGGCAACGACGACTCGGCCAGCGGCAAGGACGTCACCATCACCTTCTGGCACGGCTGGAGCCAGGAGAACGAGACCAAGGCGATCAACGACAACATCGCCGCGTTCGAGAAGAGCCACCCCAACATCCACGTCAAGGCCGTGGACAGCCTCTCGGACGACAAGGTCAACCAGGCCCTGCGGGCCGGCGGCGCGGACGCGCCGGACGTGGTGTCCTCCTTCACCACCAACAACGTCGGCATGTTCTGCTCGACCAAGGCCTTCGTCGACCTCAAGCCGATGCTCCAGAAGAGCGGCATCGACCCGGCCAAGACCTTCCCGGCGACGATGCTCGACTACTCCCAGTTCCAGGGCAACCAGTGCTCGCTGCCGCTGCTCGGCGACGCCTACGGCCTGTTCTACAACAAGAAGGCCTTCGCCGCCGCCGGCGTCTCCGCCCCGCCGAAGACCTTCAGCGAGTTCGCCGACGCCGCCGCCAAGCTGACCGTCGCCGACGGCGACTCGTACAAGCAGCTCGGCTACATGCCGCTGTTCCACGGCTACGAGAACACCAGCGAGCACTTCCTCGGCCAGTACGGCGCGAGCTACTTCGGCTCCGACGGCAAGTCGAACGTCGCCACCGACCCGAAGGTCGCCTCGATGTTCACGTGGCAGAAGGGCCTGGTCGACCAGCTCGGCGGCTACACCAAGCTGGAGAAGTACCGCGCGACCTTCGGCGAGGAGTTCAGCGCCAAGAACCCCTTCAACACCGGCCAGGTCGCGATGATCCTGGACGGCGAGTGGCGCACCGCCTCGCTCGCCAAGGACAAGCCCGACATCGACTGGGCCACCGCCCCCTTCCCCGTCCCGGACGACCAGGCCGACACCTACGGCCGCGGCTACCAGACCGGCACCATCGTCGGCATCGCCAGCACCAGCAAGAAGCAGGCCGCGGCCTGGGAGTTCGTCAAGTACCTGACCACGGACACCGACGCGGTGGTCAGCTTCGCCAACGCGATCCACAACGTGCCGAGCACCTTCGACGCGCTCAACTCGCCGAAGCTGGTCAGCGACGCCAACTTCAAGACCTTCCTGGACGTCGCCAAGAACCCCCACTCCAGCACCACCCCGGCGGCCGTCAACGGCGGCAGCTACATCTCCACCCTGCAGAACCTCGGCTACGACTACGAGGCCGGAAAGCAGAGCGACCTGGCCGCGGGCCTGGCCGCCACGGCCAAGCAGATCGACACCGACATCGCCCAGGCCAAGTAGCCCGGGAACGGTCCACGGAGCTCCCATGTCACTCGCGTTCGGCACCCGCAAGGGCAACGGAGACCAGGCCGGCACGGGACCGACCGGCCCGGCGGCGCCCTCCACGCAGCACCTGCTGCGCCGGAGGCGCCGCCGGGAGGCGGCCCGCACCCTCGCCTTCCTCTCCCCCTGGCTGATCGGGTTCTGCGTCTTCTTCGCCTACCCGCTGATCTCCACCGTCTACTTCTCCTTCACCTCCTACAACGGCTTCGGCACCCCGACCTTCGCCGGACTGAAGAACTGGGACTACGTCCTCAACAACCTGCCGTTCTTCTGGCAGGGCCTGCGCAACACCCTGTGGCTGGTGGTCGTCATGGTGAGCCTGCGGGTCGCCTTCGGCCTGGGCGTCGGGATGCTGATCACCAAGGTGAAGACCGGCGCCGGCTTCTTCCGGACCGCCTTCTACCTGCCGTACCTGGCCCCGCCGGTGGCCGCGACCGTCGCCTTCGCCTTCCTGTTCAACCCCGGCACCGGCCCGGTCAACCACCTGCTCGGCGAGCTCGGCCTGCCGCAGCCCGGCTGGTTCGCCTCCGAGGACTGGTCCAAGCCCGCGCTCACCCTGCTCGCCATGTGGGGGGTCGGCGACCTGATGGTCATCTTCATGGCCTCGCTGCTGGACGTCCCCAAGGAGCAATACGAGGCGGCCGAACTGGACGGCGCCGGCCCGTTCCAGCGGTTCCGGTACGTCACCCTGCCGAACATCTCGCCGATCATCATGTTCGCGGTGGTCACCGGGGTGATCCAGACCATGCAGTACTACACCC
Organism: Kitasatospora sp. NPDC056783; assembly: GCF_042789895.1. NCBI lineage: Bacteria > Bacillati > Actinomycetota > Actinomycetes > Kitasatosporales > Streptomycetaceae > Kitasatospora > Kitasatospora sp. NPDC056783. The sequence goes on along the minus strand of NZ_JBHUAF010000458.1, from coordinate 2,495 downwards.
AGGCGATCGTCGCCGGGAAGGTCGCCAGCGGCATCGCGGGCGGCTCCGGCCAGCAGTTCGACCCCGGCTACCCGAACGGCTCCACCTGGACCCTGCCGCAGCTGGTCTACAAGCTCGGCTTCCAGGGCTACAACTACGGCGCGGCCTGCGTCGTCGCCGTGGTGCTGTTCGCCATCTCGATGGCCGTCACCTCGATCCTGCTCCGCCGCCGGTCCGGCTTCATGGCGAGCGACGACTAGCGGACGGATGAGGACTCCGACATGACTCTCGGCTCCACCATGACCAAGGCTCCGGCCCGCACCTCCGGCAGCGGCCCCGCCGCCCGGGCCGCCCGGCGCCACGCGGCGCTCAACTGGGTGGCCGTGCACGCGCTGGCCATCGCCGCCGCGCTGTTCTTCCTGCTGCCCTTCGTGTTCGTCTTCCTCACCTCGGTGATGTCGGACCAGCAGGCGCTCACCACCGACTACTGGCCGACCGACTGGAACTGGGGCAACTACGCCAAGGTCTGGGACACCCCCGGCTTCCTCACCTGGTGGCGCAACACCCTGATGTACGCCGTGCTCGGCACGGTGCTGACCGTGGTCTCCAGCCTGCCGGTGGCCTACGCGCTCGCCAAGTTCCGCTTCCGCGGCCGCAACCTGGCGCTGATGGCGGTCATCGCGATGATGATGCTGCCGCCGCAGGTCACCGTCATCCCGATGTACCTGTTCTGGTCCAAGCAGATGGGCCTGAGCAGCTCGCTCTGGCCGCTGATCATCCCGATGGCCTTCGGCGACGCGTTCACCATCTTCCTGCTGCGCCAGTTCCTGATGACCATCCCCAAGGAGTACATCGAGGCCGCCCGGCTCGACGGCTGCGGCGACCTGCGCACCCTGCTGCGGGTGGTGCTGCCGATGGCCAAGCCGGCCATCGCCGCCGTCGCGCTGTTCCAGTTCTTCTACTGCTGGAACGACTACTTCGGCCCGCAGATCTACGCCAGCAACAACCACGACTCCTGGACGCTCAGTTACGGCCTGGAGTCCTTCAAGGCCGCCCACCACACCAACTGGAACCTCACCATGGCCGCCACCCTGCTGGTGATGGCGCCGGTGATCGTCCTCTTCTTCTTCGCTCAGAAGGCCTTCATCGAAGGCGTGACACTGACAGGGGTCAAGGGCTGATGTCCGCACTGAAGTTGGCAATCGTCGGCGGCGGTTCGACGTACACCCCGGAGCTGATCGACGGCTTCGCCCGGCTGCGCGACACCCTGCCGATCGGCGAGCTGGTGCTGATCGACCCGGCCGCCGGGCGCCTGGAGCTGATCGGCGGCCTCGCCCGGCGGATCTTCGCCAAGCAGGGCCACTCCGCGGTCGTCACCACGACCACCGACCTGGTGGCGGGCGTCGCGGACGCCGACGCGGTGCTGCTCCAGCTGCGCGTCGGCGGGCAGGCGGCCCGCGACCGGGACGAGACCTGGCCGCTGGAGTGCGGCTGCGTCGGGCAGGAGACCACCGGCGCCGGCGGGCTCGCCAAGGCGCTGCGCACCGTCCCGGTGGTGCTGGACATCGCCGAGCAGGTGCGCCGGACCAACCCGGACGCCTGGATCGTGGACTTCACCAACCCGGTCGGCATCGTCACCCGGGCCCTGCGGACGGCCGGGCACAAGGCCGTCGGGCTGTGCAACGTCGCGATCGGCTTCCAGCGCAAGTTCGCCGCGCACCTGGGTGTGGACCCGGAGCTGATCCGGCTCGACCACGTCGGGCTCAACCACCTGACCTGGGAGCGCGGGGTGACCCTGCTGGACGCCCCGGGCGCGGCCGGCGGGCGCGAGGTGCTGCCGGAGCTGCTCTCCTCGTACGGCAAGGAGATCGCCGAGGACCTGCACCTGCCGCAGCCCGTCATCCAGCGGCTCGGCGTGGTGCCGTCCTACTACCTGCGGTACTTCTACCAGCACGATGCGGTGGTCGCGGAGCTGCGGGAGCAGGGCTCGCGGGCCGCGCAGGTGGCCGAGATCGAGCGGCAGCTCCTGGAGATGTACGCCGACCCGGCCCTGGACACCAAGCCCGAGCTGCTCGGCAAGCGCGGCGGCGCCTTCTACTCGGAGGCGGCCGTCCAGCTGATCGCCGCGCTGCTCGGCACCGGTGGCGGCACCTCGGTGCAGGTGGTCAACACCCGCAACGACGGCGTGCTGCCCTTCCTGCCGGACGACGCCGTGATCGAGGTCCCGGCCGAGGTGGACGCCCGGGGCGTGCGCCCGCTGCCGCAGCGGCCCGTCGAGCCGCTGTACGCGGGGCTGATCGCCGCCGTCACCGCGTACGAGCACCTCGCCCTCGACGCCGCCCTGCACGGCGGCCGCGACCGGGTCTTCGACGCCCTGCTCGCCCACCCGCTGGTCGGCCAGATCGAGCTCGCCGACCGGCTCACGGACCGGCTGCTCGCCCACAACCGCGAGCACCTCGCCTGGGCCTGATCCGGCCCGCGCCCTGCCCGCCCGGCCCGCCGAGGAGGCGGCCGGG
>NZ_JBHUAF010000457.1:0-6318 GCF_042789895.1 Kitasatospora sp. NPDC056783 | reverse complement strand
GTGCGGTAGGCGGCGACGGCGTCGTGCAGGCCGTCGAGCGCCTGCGGGCAGGCCCGCTCGGCCAGGGCGAGCACCCGCTCGATCGCCTTGGTGACGTCGGCCGCCTCCGGGATGGCCGGGCCGCTGATCGCGGCGTCCAGGTCGCCCAGGCAGGCGCGGCCGATCGGGGTGACGGCGATCTCCTCGCGCAGCTGGTACCAGCCCCAGAACCGCGAGGCGGGGGCCAGGGCGGTCTTGATCAGGTCCTTCGTGGCCGTGTGCAGCCGGTGCCACTCGGAGTACGCCACGAACCGCTGGCCGCGCTTGATCCGCTTGTGCAGGAGAACGGCCAGCACCAGGTGTTCGATCAGCAACTCGGCGCAGGAGCGCGGCCGGGCGAGGAAGGCGGCGGCGAAGCTCTCGGCCGCCGCGACGTCCGGCGCGGCGACCGGTCCGGGCCGACGGTCGAGGAGGACGGCGGTGCTGACCGTCTCCTGCAGCCGCGGAATCCGGGAGGCCGGTGCGACGTAGAGGTCGATCTGGTGGAGCTTCCCCTCGTCCGGGACGAGGAAGACCATCCCGACGCCGCCGAGGTCGGCGACGATCGTGTCGCGCCAGCCGGGCAGCAGGGCGCCGGCCTCGACCGGCATCAGGGTGTCCAGGGCCTCGACGAACGACGGGAACCGGGCGTCGTGGACGCCGGCGACGAAGTCGACGTCGGACAGACGGTCGGCGGTGCCGTGGGCCAGCGACCCGCGGACCATCAGGTGGGTCACCGCCGGGGAGGTGGCCAGGACGTCGGCGAGCTTCGACAGCAGCGGCAGCTGCGCGGGCCGGTTGGCCTGGGTGATCGCCGCCAGTTGCAAGGTGGGCATGCGCTTCTTCCTTCCGGGCTTAGGTGCGGGCTGGGATCAGGTGGGGATGGCCAGCAGGCGGCGCTTGGCGGTTTCCCAGCGCGTCGCGGCCTCCATGTCGCCGAGGGAGGTGTGCAGTTCGGCGATCAGGTCGTAGACCGCGCCCTCCGGCAGGGCGTAGGTGTAGAAGAGCCGCAGCAGCATCCGCTCGGCCGCCTCCGTGTAGCCGAGGGTGGCCATGTTGCGGGCACTCTCCAGCCGTGCGGCCAGGACCGTCTGGTCGGCGGCGGGCAGCGGCTCCGCGACCACCGGGCTGAGCGCGGGGCGACGGGCCAGGTGCCGATAGGCGTCGTCGGCGTACACGTCGGCGATCAGGTGGATCCGGTCCGGGCCGAGCAGGTTGCACACCCCGTGGGCGTACGTCGGCGTCAGCCGCCAGATCCGCCCGCCCGTCATGTGCACCTTGGTGCCGCCGGTGACCAGGAAGGCGGACCTGTTGGTGTGCAGCGGGACGTGCAGCCGGTGCCGCTCGACCTGGTCGAGGTCGTCATAGTCGCGGTGCTCCCAGAGGAAGGCGTTGCCCTCCAGCCGGGCGAGCCGCACCCACATGAAGTCCAGGCCGAGGTCGGCCAGGAATGCGGCGGTGGCCGGCATCCGGCCCAGCAGGTCGGTCGGCCGGGCCGCGCAGTCTCCGATCGTCACGTCGGCGGCGTCACCGGAGGCGTTCATCAGCGAGGTGGTCCACCAGCCGCCGGACTGGTAGGCGCCGTACTCCGCCTTCCAGGGGGCCTGAGCGGTCAGGGCTTCGTGGCGCATCCGCTCCAGGTGGGCGGAGTCCACGGCGTCCAGCTGGGCGATCTGCCCGGCCAGAGCGGTCAGGGTGTTGTCCATCGGTTCCCTCCCGTTGCCGGCTCGCGGCATGGCGAACCGGAATGCACGTGGTGCTGGATGGGGTCGATCGAGCGCGGATCCCAGCGCCCTTGATCTCACGCTTCGCAGTCGGCGATGCACGGACAGCGAGGTGGCGTTCAGGATGGCGGCGCCAGGTGCGGCATCGATACGACGCGGCTGCCGTCACCGTCCCGCCGTCCCGAAAGGCGAACCATGTCGGTACGCGTCATGACTGCCGTCACGGCCGCCGTCATCTGGGCCGAGACGACCTCGAACGGGTTTCCTGTCGAGCGACCATGGCTATCGTCAGAACAGACGAACGGGGACGGAGATGATCCGCGGTGGCTGAAACTCCCACGCTCCTAAGGGTTTTGACGCTTCAGCGACACTGGCAGGTCTACGAGACCTTTCGTCTCCGGTTCGAGGCGACGGCGAACTCGGCCGCCGAGCAGGAGCGCGACCCCCGGCTCCGGGGCCTGTCGGTCTCCAAGCGGCAGTTCGAGCGCTGGTACGGCGGTGCGGTGAAGACCCGCCCCTACCCGGACCAGTGCCGGGTGCTGGAGGCCATGTTCGGCGTCGGCGTGGACCAACTCCTCGTGCCCGCACCGGCCGGCCCCGTATCCGCGCCCGCTACCACCGCCTCGTTCGCCGTCCCGCCACCACGGTCGGTCCCTGTCCTCCTCCCACCCGAGCAGGCAGCGGCACTGCCTGTCGGTGGCCCGTTCAGCAGCGAGCCCCGCTTCGACGCGGGCACCACGGAATTGGAAAGGCAGGTCACGATGGCGGCTCGTCGCGCACTTCGATTCACCGCGATGGCGGAGGGCAGCAGCATCGGCTCGGAGACCCTGGGCCAGATCAACGACGAGGTACGGCGGCTGACCGTCGCCTACCCGAAGCTGGCACTGCCGACCCTGCTCGGCGACCTGGTCGAGGTCCAGGACCTCACCTTCCAGTTGCTGGAGCACGGACGGGTCAAGCCGTCGCAGGCCCGGGAGCTGTACCTGCTCGCCGGGATCACCTCCGGCATGCTCGCCAAGGCCAGCCACGACCTGGGCAACCCGAGCGCCGCCATGATGCAGGCCCGCACCGCCTTCGTCTGCGCCGACAACGCCGACCACCACGCCATGCGCGCCTGGGTCCGCTCGCTCCAGTCGCTGATCTCCTACTGGGCCGGCCGCCCCGGCGAGGCCGCCGACTACGCCGCCCTCGGACAGGGCGCCATCGGCGACGTCCGCGGCACCACCAGCGTCTGGCTGGCCTGCCTCTCCGCCCGCGCCCACTCCCTCCTCGGCGACGGCGAGGCCACCCGCACCGCCATCCAGCAGGCCGAGGAGGCCCGCGCCACCGTCGAACCCGACGACCTCGACGCCTTCGGCGGCATCATGACCTTCCCGCTGCCCCGCCAGCTCTACTACGCCGCAGAGGCCACCGTTCAACTCGGCGAAGACGCGGCCCTCGGCGAGAGCCAGTCCGAAGCCGCCGTCTCCGCCTACCGCGACGCCACCGAGGACGAGTGGGCCTTCGGCGACCAGGCCGGCGCCCAGACCGACCTCGCCCTCGCCCGCATCGCCCGCGGCGAGATCGAGGGCGCCGCCGAAGCCGTCCGCCCCGTGCTCGACCTCCCCGTCGAACAACGGAACTTCGGCATCGTCAGCAGCGCCCAACGCGTCCACGCCGCCCTGCGAGGCGACGGCCGCCGCAACGGCGGTGCGGCGACCGGTCTGCGCCAGGAGATCGAGGCCTTCACCGCCACCCCCACCTCGGCCCTCGTCCGGTGACCCCGCGGATAGGCTCCGCAGCCATGACCCCACTCCGCCTGACCGGCCCCAACCTGGCACTGCGCGAAGTCGAACCCGAGGACACCGACGACCTCTTGGCCATCTACGGCGATCCCGAGGCCACCCGGCACCTCAGCTTCGAACCCCGCACCCGCGAGCAGGTCGAAGCGATCACCACCCGCTCCATCGACTCCGCGCACGCCACCCCGCGTACTGAGTACTGCCTGGCCGTGACCCGACGCGGTGAGCACCAGCTGATCGGCTACGCGCGCCTGGCCACCGAGCCGCAGCAGGCCGCCACCATCGGCTTCGCCCTTCATCCGGCCGCGTGGGGCAAGGGCCACGGCACCGAGACCGTTCACCTACTGTGCGCCCTTGGCTTCAACCTCCTCGGCCTGCACCGCATCTGGGCCGCCCGCTCACCGCTCAACGAGGCCTCCGCGCGAACGCTTCTCCGCGCCGGCATGACCGAGGACGGTCGCATCCGCGACCACGTCTTCGTCCACGGGGCGTGGCGCGACTCGATCACCTACTCGATCCTGGAGCACGAGTGGGCACCGATCGACGGGTTGGAAGCGGACGGGGCCGCTGAATCCGATGGCGAGCACAGCCCGGGAAGGTGATCCCATGCTGCCCGAGCCGCACATCGTGATCCCCGGCATCGCCGGGTTCGCCCGCGGCGACGTGCCCGACCCGCCGGCGACCGACGACGGCAACGCCTGGGTCGACGGCTTCTGCTGGCTGTACTGCGGCCAGCAGTGGACCCGTGTCCTGTGGATCGGCCCCGCTCACGTCGCCGGCGCCCAGGCGCCCATGTACGCCTGCGGACCCTGCATCCGCGAGCTCCAGGAACGGGTCTGGCGCTCGATCCTGCTCAACGACGAACCGTCCTGTCCGGCACAGCCCGCCCCGCAGGGCCGAGAACCCCGGCCGGCGGCCAGGCGCCCGGGCCGCCATCGTCGTTCGAGCTGGTCGCTGATCCCCCGGTAGTCCTGCTGTCGGGCGGACGTGTCGGTCAGCCGGTCGGGACCAGGCTGCCGGTGCTCAGCCCGGTTGGCCGCGCGGCGCGCAGGGCCGCCCTGGCGCGGGCCGCTCCACCACGGGCTACCGCTTCGCCTCCCCCGACAGCGGACATGCGCTCTCCGAGGCCCGCGCACGCCCGGCAGATCCCCGGCTGGGGCACCGGGTCGTGGCACTTGGCGCACTCGGCGTACCGGGCCGCTGCGGGCCGTACGACGGGCTGGACGGGCGGCATCTTGCGCTCCAGGCGGTAGCGGAGCACCGCGATGGCAGAGTGCATCGGGGCAGGAAGGCCCGGCAGCAGGGCCTGGGCGAGGTCGGCCTGGGTCGCGCCGCGCTCCAGCCACTGCGCGACCAGGGGTGCGAGTTCCTCGGCTTCGGCCTGGCCGAGCCGCAGGTGCGGCTCGGGGCGGATCACCCGGAACAGCGTGGCGACCGCCTCGCGGACCTGCTCGTCCGGCACCGCCACGGGCTGTTCGCCGGTCTTCTCCTCGGAGTCTCCCTCCCGCCCTCCCGCCGTCGCCTGCGGCTCGTCGGCGAGGACCGGCTCGACGGTCTGCTCGGCGGGGAGGGAGGGTTCTTTCACCAGCTCCTTTGGAAGGGCGTCAGGACCGCCGGTGGTCGCTTCACCGGAGACCGGATGGGTGGCACTCGGCAGCACCGTGAGCTGCGGGGTGTCGTAGACGTGGGTCTCAGTGATGATCGTGCCGTCGGGCATCCGGATCTTCTCGACCCGGTAGAAGCCGGCCTCGGCCAACTCCTTCAGGGCCTTGCGGATCGCGCCGCGTCCCTGGGGGCTGGTGTCGGCCATGTGCCGGCCGTCCTCTCGCCAGCCGTCGGGGCGGGAGAGGAGGTCCGCGAGCAGGCCGCGGGCGGTGTAGGACAGCCGTCGGTACTGCAGGACGGCATTGGGCAGCACGGTGAAGTTGCGCACGTGGGCGCTACGATGGACACGCATCGGGAGTTGCATCTCCTGGTGCCGGACCCCGGAGCGTTGGCGCGCTGCCGGGGTCGCCTATTTTCGGTTGGACTACGGAACGTAGCACACGTAGGGCTGGAAGATCGAAGGATCCCGAGCGATCACGATCACACTCTGCGGCCAGTGCCAGCAGGGAAGTTGACGTCTCGAAACTCCCCCCTCCGGGAGGGGAGGGCCGCCACCGGTCGGCTGCGGCCCCTTTGCCGGTCAGCTCAGGTTCCACACCGTGCCGGCGAGCAGCCCGTCGAAGCCGAGTCCCCGGTACATCTGCTCGAACGACTCCCACTCCCGTTCGTCTCCACCGGAGCCGCGAGCGACGGTGACGTCGACGGCGCCGAGGTCGTGCTCGCGCCATTCGTGGGTTCGTCGGCGAGCGCGGAGCCCCGTTCCGTCGCTCGACCTTCGGCCGCAAGTGGCGCAAGGTCCGCAAGAAGCTGGATCTCGACCACCTCCGCTTCTACGACCCCCGCCACACCGGCAACGTCCTCGCCGCCAGCACCGGCGCCAGACTCCGGGACCTCATGGCCTTCATAGGCCACAACTCCCCCGTGCCGCACTGATTTACCAGCACTCCACCGAGGAGCAGCAAACCAAGATCTCCAACGGCATCAGCGCCGCCGTCGTCGACATCCGCACCCGCCGACGATCCGCATAGAAGCTGCGAAGATGCCAAGCGGCCCCTCCCCCACTTCGATTGGGTAGGGGCCGCCGCCACCTGCAAGCTAGTGCCGCATCAGGCAACGTTCGCCCTGGTGACGACCTCGCGTAGTCGTTCGTCGGCGGCGTGCTTGTTTCGCCAGATGATGTAGCGGCGGAT
>NZ_JBHUAF010000456.1:0-6393 GCF_042789895.1 Kitasatospora sp. NPDC056783 | reverse complement strand
AACCAGATCACGTTGCCGACGCAGGAGGCGGGTCCGGCGTCCCGGCGCTCGACGGTGGTCCGTCCGAACGGCCACAGTATGAAGCCGGCGATCCGGAACGACGCGATGCCGAACGGGATCACGCCTGGACGCTCAGCATCGCGCACCTTCGTCGCTCCGCTTCAGGCTGACGCTGAAGCGAGCTTGACCAGCGCGAACACTGATGGCCGACGAGGATCCCTGTCCTTGTCGGCCATCAGCGGTCGTGGCGGCAGTGCGCAGTTGGTGGGTTCTGCGGTCAATTCGGGTGCTCGCCGCCTGTGCATTCCTTATCGTCTTTTGCCTATAGGGATCAGGGTTGACTGAGCAGCGGGCCGGTTGTCGGTGGAGTGATCAGTCTCACCAGACGGAGCAGACGTGGGAGCGGACTTGCCCGTCGCTGGCCTGCTCCAGACCCTGGATGCCGTCGTGCGTATAGGCGTGCTGCTCGATGGTGACCCGGGCCGGGGTGTACCGAGTGGCCGGCAGGCGGGCGACCAGCAATTCGAGGCGGGACCCGCCCACGTAGTAGTGCTCGGCACCGAACCGCTCGTATCAGCCGCGCAGGACGGTGACGTGCCATGCAGGCAGGAGCCCGTGGTCGTCGTCCTCGTCAGGGGAGAAGTTATGTTGCGGCGTGAGGCCCGTGGAATGGTGAACAGGCCGGGATCGGGCAGAGGGAGCGGGGGTTTCGCTCAGCGCGAGAAGCTCCCGGCGCGTAACGAGCGAAGACTGCTGTGGCGCAAGGTGGTGGCCGCGGGCGACGTCGGCGCAAGCACAATGATGCTTGTCGCAGTAGGAGGAAATTGCCGCGAGGCTATCCTTCACGCTGCGCGCCTTGTGGTCCTCAATCCGTGCTCCGGTGTCAACCTTGTCGGAGCTGTCGATGCCGCGCCTCTCGTCGGCGAACTCGTTGCCGGCCCGCGCTTGATTGTCGGCCAGGCCGTTCAGTTCATCGGCCCGCTTCTGTATCGCCTCCTTCAGCTTTGGAATGGTGATCTCAGAGGATGGGTGTTGCAGGTCTCTGGCGGATGCCCGGTAGAAGGCGACAAGGCCCTGCGGCGTGGTCACCTTGATGTTCAACCCGGCTTTGGAGGCGTCCCGGGCAACGGAGCACTCCGCAGCGATTTTGTCGGGACTGCCGTTGGTCGCCACAACGACCGCCGTCATTGCCCCTCCGGCCAGCACGACCGTCGTTGCCACCGCAACGGCCGGTTTGACCTGTGCGAATTCCACTAGCCTGCGCCAGATCTGGGTGGCGTGGTGGGCAACATGCCATGCCCAGGCTGACTGCCCGGCGCCGGTAGCCGTTGTTAGCGCGGCTTGGCCGGCACTGGAGGCGAGGAAGGCCAGGGCGGTGACTGCCGCGATTGCGTCGCCGTCCAGGAGCTTGCGGGTCTGTTCGCCGGTTCGCAGGTAGAACTCGATGTCGTCGGTGAGCCCGGCCTGGGAGGCAGCCCGCCGTCCGAGCGCGTAGAGCTGGAGTGCCGCGCGCCGGTGGCCAGCACGGAGAGCGAGCGGGGCGGTGACGCGGACGAACCCGGACACCTGCGCTCGCTTCCCTTCTGAGTTGAGTCCGTGTGCGACGGCCACCAGTAGGTAGGGGTCGGGGGGCGGTAGCGCGGTGCCTGCGGCTTTGGCGCTGGCGAGCAGGGCGATGATGCCCTCGGCGGCGGTGGTCGCCGACGTGGGCGGCCAGCCCTGGGAGCCTACGGCGACGGCCGCGTCGGCGGTGATTCGGTGTTCGTGTCCGTCGCCGTGCAGGGTGACGAGACCGCGATCGAACAGTTCGAGGTTGGAAGCCGTGGCGTGCGGGTTGCCGGTAACGGCTGCGAACCAGGCGGCATGCAGGGGCGCTTGGAAGGTAGCGAGTGCCACCAGGACTTGCCGTGCTGGTTCGCTCAGAGCCGCTGCCAGGATCTCCGCCTGTTGCTGAGGGCTGACCTGCCCAGTGTCGGTTGGGCCGGGATGATCGAATGGCGCTTCGCCCGATCGGGCCCGCCAGTCGTCGAAGTTACGGATGAATGCGGCGTACTGGAGCAGGCGTTGTGGCTGGCCTTCGGCCATACGGTACGCCTGGTTGAACTGGAGGTTCTGCAATCCCACTGGGCCTAGCGGGAGCCCGAGTTCGGCGCTGAGCAGTTCGGCGGCGGGAGACGGAGCGAGAGGCTGGACGTGATGGATGGCCCCGGGGTCGTTCGGCAAGGTGCGATATGGCGAGGTGAGTAGGAAGGTGCACCCAGGGAAGCAGTGCAGCAGTCGGGTGAGGTCCTCTCCGGTCAACGCGCAGTCAACAATGGTGAGATGGGTTGTCACTCTGGTCACAGCGGCGCGCAGCAGATCCTCGTCGACGCCGCGCAGGAAATCCTTGCCGAAGATCCGTCGCGCCAGGCGGTCATAGACCGCGGCGAGGGTGTCGGGTGGGCCGGCTTGCGGCAGCAGCACGGTGCCTCGCAGGCCGTGCGCACCTAGGCGGCCGTTCACTTCCAGGGCGATCGCCTGTTTGCCGACGCCAGAAAGGCCGTACAGCTGCACGCTCCGGCCGTTGTTGAGCTGGTCGGTGACCTGCTCAACAAGTTCCTCTCTGCCGAACAGTCTGCGACGCAACGGGGGTTTCAGCAGGTCGAGTTGCTGGATGGGTAGGTCGAGCAGGCTAGGTGTGGCGGTGAAGCGGCTGTCGATGTAGACCACGTTGGTCGCGTTGTCGCCGGAACTAATGATGCCCCGGTTTTCGCCGTGGCTGACGATCGGCCGGTCACCGGGCCAGCTCCCTTTGGGCCCGCTCATCGACGCTGGATATTCACTGCGTCGTCGCCGCTGGAGACAATACCGCTGTTCGCGCCGCCCACCGCGATGCTCCGCTCGCCCGAGGCATCCACAGTTGGCAGCAGTGCGGCCAGCTCGCGGGCCAGTGCCGTGTCGTTGGTCAGCAGCCGACGGAGCTGGCGCCGCAGTACGACGAGCGTGTCGGGGTCGTCGGCGGACTCCGCGAGGTCGGTCACGGCGGCGACCACGGGCTCGTGCTGTGGGCTCCGGCGCAGAATTCGGTTCAGCAACCGTTGCCCAAGCCTTATGGTCGCGTCGGCGGCCTCGTCCTCTGCTCTGTCCAGCACGCCCGTGCCGTAGGCACCCACCGCAGCGCTCACCGCGGGTACGACCTGACCGAGCAGGGCATCCATCTCCAGCATCGCTCCCCCAGGGCAGAGGCTCGTCCGACTTAGGTTGCATCTCAGACGGTACTCGTTTCCGAGGTTTGAACTGGAGTGATTGCAAAGGAAGATGACGCTATGACGCGATCTGTTCGGTGTGCCTCGCTGCATGGCGCGGAGGGTCCGGTCTGCGGCGAGGCGGTGGGCCGGGTGGAGCAGACCACTGCCATCGATTCCGTGGTCAACCCGGTCCACCAGCACGCCGCCAGCGCCCGCAAGTAGGAGGCACGGACGGGGACGAACTGGAAGATCCGGGCCGCTTGCAGGCACGCCAGGCTCTCGGCTGGCCCGGAGGAGGGTTGACTACCAAGGTCCGCCTTCGCCGTCGACGGCCAGGGCCTGTCGTTGCCGATTCTGCTCACTCGGGCAACGCCAACGACGCCACCGCGTTCGCCGACGTCCTTGACGGAATCCGCGTCCCGGCCAATCGGGTCGGCGAACGGCGCTACGGTGACGGTCGCGCCGTCGGCGCGGGCGGCCTGGACTGCCTTGTCCAGGTAGGTCACCAGCCAGCCGGTGCGCTCGGTGCCGAAGGGGTACGGGATGGGCGTGGTGTAGTCGAACACCGACAGCGTGCCGACCGGGGATACCACCAGCTCGGACAGCGTCCGGCTGGGTGTCGGGGGGCACATGGGTGGAGACCGGCTCGACGTAGTCGGCGGCGGGCAGCACCTTGTGGAACGGGTGCGCGGTGTTCTCGACCGGCAGGATGCGGTCGCTGGTGCCGTGCAGGATCAGGGCCGGCACGTCGATGCGGGCGGCGTCGGAGTGGAAGTCCGTGTACCAGGTGGTCGGCGCGGCCGCGGCGGCGAAGAAGCCCCCGCTCGCCGCGACGTTCCAGCTGTTGCGGACGGCCTCCTCGCTGATCCGGGTGCCGAGATTCTCGTCCAGGTTGTAGAAGTCGTTGAAGAAGCCGGTGTGGAAGGCGTACCGGTCGGCCTTCACCGCCGCGACGATGCCGCCGAAGGCCTCCTTCGGGACGGCGCCGTCCGGTTGTCGTCGGTCTTCAGTAGGAACGGCTCCAGGGATGACAGGAAGGTGACCTTGGCGATCCGCTCCGAGCCGTAGGTGGACACGTAGCGGTCGACCTCGCTGGTGCCCATGGAGAAGCCAACCAGGACGGCGTCCCGGACGTCGAGGGCCTCCAGCACGGCCCGGCGGACTGGCCGGCTCAGGTCCGGGTGCCGGTGGTCCAGCAGGTGGGCCGCGTGCTCGTCGGCGAGGGCGGCGACCGGCAGTTCGGGCAGGGCGGCGGTGTCGAAGCGCGAGGCTGTGCGGACGGCACCAGCAGTTGCACCGGGGCGCAGGCCAGGCGCCGGCCCGACGAAGCCGCAGGCGTCGGCGCTGGAGTCGTCCAGCCACTGCCTGTCGTCCGGGACCAGTAATAGCGGCCGCCGGGTGGCGGAGAGCGACATTAGGCTGAGCACGGCGATTCCGAGCGCCATGACCGAGGGCGAATCGCCCTGAACCCCGCCGAACATCGCTCGGGTCCCGTTCTCCATCCCGGCCGCGTCGGCGAGCAGCGGATGGCGGAGCTGGTGCAGCTCGGCGTAGGGCAGTTCGGACTCTGTCTCGACGCTGGCGGCCCGGATGGAGAGGTGCCGAGGCAGCAGGGGTTGGTCTCGGGGCGGTACGTACGGGCTGGCAGGGAACGCGTGCTGGCCGGGGCTTCGCAGGCCGACCTGACCGGCCTCAGCGCCCTGCTGCCGAACCCGGGCGGGTTCCGCTACGACGCTATCGTCGGGCTGGTCCCGTGCAAGGGCGAGAACACCACTGGGCAGACAAGTTCTAGGCGAGCAGGCCGCACGCATAGTCCTACAGCCGGTCCGCGGCGACCGGGTCGAGGGACCGCTGAGCGACGCCAGACATGGTGAACTCGCGTACCCACCCAGGACTTTGGCTTCGCGATTGTCCGCGAAGTGGTGGCCCGTGGCACTGGCCGCCAGCGGTGAGGCGGCTAGGAGCTGTTCAAGGTTCGGATCTTGGCTTGGCCTGATGGCGGGCGGGTGTCTCTGGTAGAACTCGGGGTCGTGGCGCGTTTTGACGTGACGGATGCCGAGTGGGCTTTGATCGAACCGCATGTTCCGGTGGCTGCCACCGGGCCGTTGCCGCGGCGGGTCCGAGAGCAGTTCAACGGGGTGCTGTGGCGGTTTCGCACTGGCAGTGGCTGGCGGGACGTCCCCGAGCGCTACGGGTCCTGGACGACGGTCTACTCCCGCTTCCGCGGCTGGGTGGCCTCCGGGTTCTTCCAGGCCCTGATGGACGCGTTGATCGAGGAGGCCGCCTCGCGCGGAAGGTCGGGCTGGCGCTGGTCAGCGTGGACTCGACGATCGTGCGGGCCCATCACGAGTCGTCCGGGCTGGCGGTCGCCGGCGAGACCCTCGATGCGCTCGAACAGGCCCTGACCGAGGAAAAGGGGGTTCCGTTGCCGCAGCAGGAGGCCGTGCCGCGGGTGATGCGCAGGCGGGGCCTGACGACACGTCCGACCCCGCGGAGGTTCGTGCCAAGGCACGCCGTCGGCGCAGGGCCCGGGCCGCGAAAGCCGGACTCGGCCGATCCCGGGGCGGCCTGAGCAGCAGGATCCACGCCGCGGTCGACTCCGCGGGCCGGCCGCTGGCGTTCGTGCTCACCCCGGGCCAGGCCGCCGACTGCCGCCGGTTCCAGCCCGTGCTGGAGAAGATCCGGGTGCGCGGCCCGGTCGGCCGACCGCGCACCCGCCCCGATGCGGTGACCGCGGACAAGGCCTACTCCTCGAAGGCCAACCGCGCCTGCCTGCGCAGGCGCGGGATCACCGCGGTGATCCCCGAGAAAGCGGACCAGGCGGCGAACCGGAAACGGAAGGGCTCCGCTGGCGGCCGACCCGTCACGTTCGACGCCGACCGCTACAAACGGCGCAACCACGTCGAACGGTGCTTTCAGAAGATCAAGACCTGGCGTGGCCTGGCCACCCGGTACGACAAGAGTCCCGAGAGCTTCGCGGCGGGCCTTCATCTACGCGGATCGATCATGTGGCTGAAGTCCCTGACTTCAGCCACATGATCCGAACCTTGAACAGCTCCTAGCAGGGGCGCCTAGTACTCCAGCCGCACTTCGTGATCGGGCCGGTTGGTTCGGGAACTGGAACGGCCACCGCGTGATCTTGGTGAGGTGTGTGGACTCTTCAAGA
>NZ_JBHUAF010000455.1:0-6409 GCF_042789895.1 Kitasatospora sp. NPDC056783 | reverse complement strand
GCCCCCGCCACCTGTCGCGGTGGCGGGGGCCGTCCGCGTGTCCGGCGGTGGCCGGGCGTCACTTGGTCCAGGAGGCCTGGAGCTTCAGCAGGTCGGTCAGGTCGGTGTAGCCGACCGCGGCCGGGGTGGTCCCGGTGGTGGCGATGATGGTGCAGCCCTTGACCTCGGCGCCCTTGGCGACGCCCTGGAACTTGGCGGTGGTGCACTTGGGCAGCGGGGTGGCGGCGGTCATGGCGTTGATGCCCTTCTTGCCGGTGTTGTCGAAGACGACGAACTTGGAATCCGGAGCGGTGAAGGAGAGGCTGGCGTCCCCGAGGTTCTTGATGGTGTAGCTGACGTACATCGGAGTGCGGCCTTCCAGGCCGGTCGTGGTGACCTTGGCGGCGGTGAGCTCCTGGAGCGAGCCGACCTCGACCCCGGTGACGGTGATCTCCAGCTTGGTGGCGACCTTCGAGTTCTTGTCGGCGAAGTCCACGGTGGCGCTCTGGCCGAACTTCACGCTGGTGGCAGCCACCGGAACGCCCCCGGCGGCCCCACCGCCCGCGGCGCCGGCCGTACCGGCCCCGCCCGTGGTGGCGGCCGTGCCGCCGGTCGCCGCACCCGACGGGGCCGCGGTCGAACCGCCGGCCGCTCCGCCGGCGGTGGCCCCCTGAGTCGCGCCGGTCTGGGCCGGGGCGGCGCCGGTGACGCCGCCGGTACCGGCCGGAGTGTCCGCGTTGTCCGGCCCGCAGGCCGCGAGCGACAGGGCGGTGGCTGCCGCGAGCGCGGCGACGGTCAGCTTGGTGGTGTACGAACGCATGATGCGCTTTTCTCCTGGGCGCGCGGCCGCGACCGTTGCCGGCCTTTGCCCAGTGCGGCGCCGCCCGTCGTGAAACGAAGGGTCGAAGACATGGGTCCAGCGGGCAAGAAGCCGTCCCCCGATCTGGCTTGTGGTCAGGGACCATACCAGCCATCCGGATTGGCGGAACCGCTGTGGCGAGCCCGTGACCGGCCCGGGTCCAGCCGGTGAAACACCCCGGGGGTGACCTGCGTGAATCGCGTAGATTTCGGGGGTGACGGCCGGGCCCGGGCCCGCCGTACCCGCACCACACCGGAAGGGCGTACAGCGAGATGAGCGAGGACTCTCTGCGTGAGGAAGTGCTGACCGCACGGCGGATCGTCGTCAAGGTCGGCTCCTCCTCCCTGACCACGGCGGGCGGCGGCCTGGACGCCGACCGCGTCGACGCCCTGGTGGACGCGCTGGCCAAGCTGCGGGCCCGCCCCGAGGCACCCGAGGTCGTCCTCGTCTCCTCCGGAGCCATCGCGGCCGGGCTCGCCCCGCTCGGCCTGGACCGCCGGCCCAAGGACCTGGCCCGCCAGCAGGCCGCCGCCAGCGTCGGCCAGGGCCTGCTGGTCGCCCGGTACACCGCCTCCTTCGCCCGCTACGGCATCAGGGTCGGCCAGGTGCTGCTCACCGCCGAGGACGCCAGCCGGCGCGCCCACTACCGCAACGCCTACCGCACCCTGGACCAGCTGCTGGCCATGGGCGCGATGCCGATCGTCAACGAGAACGACACCGTCGCCACCGCCGAAATCAAGTTCGGTGACAACGACCGGCTCGCCGCCCTGGTCGCCCACCTGGTCCGGGCCGACCTGCTGGTGCTGCTCTCCGACGTCGACGGTCTGTACGACGGTGACCCGTCCCGCCCCGGCACCAGCCGGATCGCCGAGGTGCGCGGCCCGCAGGACCTCGACGGCATCGAGATCGGCAGCGCCGGAAAGGCCGGGGTCGGCACCGGCGGCATGGTCACCAAGGTCGAGGCGGCCCGGATCGCCACCGGCGCCGGCATTCCCGTGGTGCTCACCGCCGCCAGCCAGGCCGCCGACGCCCTGGCCGGCCGGCCCACCGGCACGCTCTTCCTGCGCACCGGCAGCCGCACCTCCGACCGGATGCTCTGGCTGGCCCACGCCAGCAGCCCGCGCGGGTCGCTGCACCTGGACGAGGGCGCCGTCCGCGCGGTCGTCTCCGGCGGAGCCTCGCTGCTGCCGGCCGGGGTCACCAAGGTCGACGGGGAGTTCACCGCGGGTGATCCGGTGGACCTTATTGGCGAAAACGGCCACATCGTGGCTCGCGGACTGGTCAACTTTGATGCGAGGGAGTTGCCCCGCCTGCTCGGCCGGTCCACCCGCGACCTGGCCCAGGAGTTCGGTGCCGGGTACGAGCGCGAGGTCGTCCACCGCGACGACCTGGTCGTTCTGCGCGGCTGACCGGCCCGGCGGGCCGGCACCGGCCGCCCGGCCGATCGGCGCAGTGCGGACGGCGGGCCGCTCCGGGCCGGGAGCGGCCCGGCCACGGGCGAGGAGGGGCGCAGCCGTACCGGTCGGCCGAGGGCCGACGGGGCCGGTGGGGACGACACGACATCGCCGAACAGGAGGCCGCCGGTGGAACGCAGGCGCGAGGCAGCGCTGACCGCAGGGACGGCGGGCCGGCGGCTGACCAGCATCGACGGCGGACGCGGGGACGGCCCCGCCGAGCCGGCCGGTCCGCCGCACAGGCCCGGCGGGGTGCGCAGACTGCGGCCCGAACGCGACCGGGCGTCCCAGCCGCCCACCGTCCCCGAGCAGGCCCGGCTGTGGCACGTCGTGCTGAGCGTGTCCGGGCAGGTCACCTCGCTGCCCTCGCTGCGCGCCTCGCTGGAGCGACTGGCGCACGACCACTCGTTCTTCCTGACCGCCCGCTACGCGGCCGACCACGCCGAGATCCGCTACTGGGAGCAGGCCCGGGACCTGCACGACGCGGCGGCCATCGCGTTGCGGCTGTGGGGCGAGCACAAGGTCACCGCGAACCTGCCGCCCTGGGAGATCGTCGGACTGGAGGTGGTCGACCGGGCGACGTACCACAAGCGGGTGACGGAGGGCTTCGGCGATCCGCCGCCGCACCTGGGCGGGGTCCACCCGTACTGAGCCGTCCCGGGGCCTGTCCGGATCGGGCCGCCGCGCCCCGGGACGCCCCGGCCGCGGAGGTCCGCCGCGGCGGCGTCTCACCCGGCGAAATGCGGCCGGACGGGACGGGCCCAGTCGCTACGCTTGGCGGCATGACCAGCGACCTCGCCACCGCCGACAGCCCCGTCCTCGCCGTAGCGCGCCGAGCCCGGGTGGCCGCCGCCGCGCTCGCCCCGCTGCCGCGCGGCGCGAAGGACGCCGCACTGCTGGCGATCGCGGACGCGCTGGTGTCCCGCGCCGCGGAGATCGTCGAGGCCAACGCCGAGGACGTGGCCAGGGCCCGCGCGGCCGGCACGCCCGAGTCGGTGATCGACCGGCTGACCCTGACCGACGAGCGGATCGCCGCGATCGCCTCCGACGTGCGCGACGTGGCCGGCCTGCCCGACCCGGTCGGCGAGGTGGTGCGCGGCTACACGCTGCCCAACGGCCTGGACGTGCGGCAGGTCCGGGTGCCGCTCGGCGTGGTCGGCATCATCTACGAGGCCCGGCCGAACGTCACCGCGGACGCCGCCGCGCTCTGCCTCAAGTCCGGCAACGCGGTGCTGCTGCGCGGCTCCGCCTCGGCCTACCGCTCCAACACCGCGCTGGTCGCCGTGCTGCGCGACGCCGTCGCCGAGGCCGGGCTGCCCGCCGACGTGATCCAGCTGGTGCCGGGGGAGAGCCGGGACTCGGTGCGGGAGCTGATGCGCGCCCGCGGCTACGTCGACGTGCTGATCCCGCGCGGCGGAGCCTCGCTGATCCGCACCGTGGTCGAGGGCTCGACCGTCCCGGTGATCGAGACCGGCACCGGCAACTGCCACGTCTACGTGGACGCCGAGACGGACCTGGCGATGGCCGTCGGCATCCTGCTCAACTCCAAGGCACAGCGGGTCAGCGTCTGCAACGCGGCCGAGACGCTGCTGGTCCACCAGGACGTCGCGGACGCCTTCCTGCCGCTCGCGCTGGCGGCGCTCGCCGAGGCCGGGGTGACGGTGCACGGCGACGAGGCGGTGCTGAAGGCCGCCGAGGGCGGCCCGGCCACCGTGGTGCCGGCCACCGACGAGGACTGGGGCGCCGAGTACCTCTCGCTGGACCTGGCCGCCGCCGTGGTGCCCTCGCTGGACGCCGCCGTCGCGCACATCCGCCGCTGGTCCTCCGGCCACACCGAGGCGATCGTCACCACCTCGCAGGCCGCCGCCCGCCGCTTCACCCGGTTGGTCGACTCCACCACGGTGGCCGTCAACGCCTCCACCCGCTTCACCGACGGCAGTGAGTTCGGCTTCGGCGCGGAGATCGGCATCTCCACCCAGAAGCTGCACGCCCGCGGCCCGATGGGCCTGCCCGAGCTGACCAGCACCAAGTACATCGTCACTGGTGACGGGCACGTGCGGGGCGAGCGGACGCAGACCGTGGGCGGGGTCGCGGACGGCCGCTGAACGCGGCGCGACAGACGGCCGTCACACGTGTGACGGACCAACTGGCAGGAGCCACAGACAAATCGCCCGCCCGGTAATACGCTGAATCCCGTGGCTGAGGATGTGGGGGGCTTGCCGTACCCCGACGGCGCCGACCACGGTGGTGCGGACGACGAGTTCGCCACCGTGGTCTTCGATGAGGCTTTCGTCCGGTCCGCCGCCGTGCACGAGCCGACCGCCAAGGAGCGGCAACTCGCCGCCGCCGAGGCACGGTTCGAGCCGGATGCCGTGGGCCCGGGCTGGAGCTATGACGCCCCGGCCGGGGACGGGCTGCCGCTGGAGCTGCGCCCGTACCCGAGCGGACTCGACGCGGACCACCTCTACCCCGACCCCTGGTCGGGGCCGGACCGGGCGGCCTACCGCCGGGGCCGGCGCCCGTGGCGGCGCGGCGACGATCCGGTGCGCGCCCGCGGCCGGTACGTGGCGCAGCAGCGCTGGCACCGGCCGGTGGCCTGGGTGCTCGCCGTGATCATGGGCGTGAGCCTGGTGGCGGTCGCGGTCGCGGCGATCTACCAGGGCGTGGGCGGCTCCTCGGGCACGCCCCGGCGGCCCGAGTCCGGCAGTACCAGCGCCGGGGCCGACCCGGGGCAGGCGCCGGCCGAGCCGCCGCTGGTGGTCACGGCACCCGCGGGCTAGCCGGGCCGTGCGCGGGCCGGGGCGGCCGGCCGTGGCCGCGGGGCGCTCCGTCATGGGGAGTTCCGTCGTGGGGCGCCCGGTCACGGAGCGTCCCCGGGATTGTGCGCCCCGACCCCTCGTGGCGGCGGTGGTGTCCGCCTACCCTGGTGGTGTGGGTGACCCGCGAGAGCCTCCTGAGGGTGCGCCCGAGGGCGGTTCCGGCAACGAGGACGAATTCCGGTCCGTCGTGTTCGACGAATCGTTCGTGCGGGCTGCCCGGATCCAGGAGCTGTCCGCCCGGGAGCGGCTGGCCGGCCCGCTCGGCAAGGCCACCCGGCCGCGGGTGCGGCTCGGCCCGCTGGGTACCGTCCCGCGTCAGGCGCTCGCCCTGCTGCTGCTCATCCTGCTCGCCTTCGGGGCCGCGGTGTACTTCGGGGTGAGGACGCCGATGGGCGCCGCGGTGCGGCCCGAGGGCGGTCAACTCACCGTCAGCCTGGTCGCGTTGGCCCCGGCTTCGGCGGTCCGTCCGGTCGCCGACCCGGCGGATCCGTTCGCCGCGCTGCCCGTCGGCTACGGGGAGGGCACGCTCGGGCTGAACACCCCGGCCGGGGCCGCCGCCGGGGGCTTCAGCCGGATCGAGGTGACCAAGGCGCTCGACACCGTCCAGCGCTACCTGGTCGCCTCCTCGCTGTCCCCGGCCACGCTGGTCCACGGAGCCACCGCGGACGTACGGACCTTCGTCACGCCCGGTGAGCAGGCCGGGTTCGACACGAGCGTGGCGCAGCCGGTGGACGACCGGCACCACGCGGCGACCGGCTGGATGGTGCGCTTCGACCCGGCCCGGGTCGCGCTGGCGTCGAACACCGTGAAGGTGGTCGGCGCGATGCGGATCGACGAGGCGGACGGCGGGACCCTGGAGGTCACCACCGACCACACCTTCGTCTACGCGCTGAAGCCGGCCGGGGCCCCGGCCGGAGCGCCGGTCACCCTGGAGACGGTGCGGCGGCAGCTGACCTTCGAGTTCGACCGGGTCGACCTGGCCTCGGGGCAGCTGCGGCTGGTGGACTCGGTGGTGGAGGCCGGGCCGGAGCCCTGCGGCACCTCGGCGGCGGGCTTCCTGCAGCCGGTGCTGGCCACCGCGCAGGGCGCGGTGGTCGCGCCGCCGGCGCCGGTGGACCCGGGTAACCACGCGCTGCCGGGCTGGCAGGTGTGCGGGGTGCTGGCGGGCGGCTGAGGGGCAGGGGGAGCGGGAGGGGCCCGGACGGACGGGCACGGCGGCCGGCGCCCGGGCGGGCACCGGCCGCCGTCGCGGACCGCGCGGGTCAGCCGCCGTCGCGCTCCGAGGAGCCACTGCCCGA
>NZ_JBHUAF010000454.1:0-6434 GCF_042789895.1 Kitasatospora sp. NPDC056783 | reverse complement strand
GTGCCTGCCGCTCGCTGGTCTCGAACAGCAGCGAACCCCCCGGCGCCAGCCACCCCGGAGCCTCGGCCACCACCCGCCGCAGCACGTCCAGCCCGTCCGCCCCGCCGTCCAGCGCCGGCCGGGCCTCGTGCAGCCGCGCCTCGGGCGGCAGCAGGCCGAGGTCACCGGTCGGCACGTACGGGACATTGGCGATCAGCACCGCGACGCGGCCGCGCAGCGCCGGGGGCACGACCGTGAACAGGTCGCCCTCGAAGACCCGGGCCCCGGCGCCGGTGAGGTTGCGGCGGGCGCAGCGGACCGCGCCCGGATCGATGTCGGCCGCGTACAGCTCGACCGGGTGCGCCGCCGTGGCCGCGACCGCCGCGCCCAGTGCGCCGCTCCCGCAGCACAGGTCGAGCACCACCGCGCCCGGGGTGGTCAGCGTGGTGGCGGTGGCGGCGAGGAACTCGCTGCGCCGGCGCGGGACGAACACACCCGGGTCGACGGCGATCCGCAGTCCGGCGAACTCGGCCCAGCCGACGACGTGTTCGAGCGGCCGGCCGTCGGCGCGGGAGCGGACCATGGCGGCCAGGTCGGCGGGCGAGGCGGCGGCGGAGAGCAGGATCCGCGCCTCGTCCTCGGCGAACACGCAACCGGCGGCGCGCAGCCGGGAGACCACGGAGGAACGGAGGGAGGCGGAGGAGAAGACCGGCAAGAGAACCCCTTGGGGGAAGAAACAGGAGTAGGACGAACCACTCCGTCAGGACTCCCGCCAGGGCCGGCACCGCGTCGGCGCGCCGTCCGCGCTATGCGCGGTCAGGCGCCCGCACGGCCGCGCTCCGGGAGCACCCGCTCGGACAGTCCGGTAATGGGGCTCACCTCCCTGAGTCGCAGTCATACTCGGCGTCGGCGACCCTACCACAGCCCCGAGCTGGGGTGATTGGAATGATTCCGCCTGGCCATGTCACTCCTGAGACCGGCCGCGAGCGCTGCCCAGGTGCGGCGAATCCGACACTCGTTCATCCGGGCTATTCCATAGGCCCACTGACAGTACACAGCGATAACTGGCTGTAGCGCCCGCGCATATTAACCGACATGACGAGACACTCCCGCGGACCGTCACGGCTTCGATCCCGAACGGCCCGCTTCATCAGCGCCGCGGCCTCCCTGGGCCTGCTCGGCGCCGGACTCACGGCCTCACTGGCCCACGCCGTCGCCCCGCCCAGCCACCCCGCCACCGCGGCACTGCCGGAGCGGGTCCGGGCGACCGGCTCCCCCCTGCTCCAGGAGACCTTCACCGGTGCGACCGCCGACGACCGGTTCGTCGCCGTCGGTGCCGCCTGCCTCATCGGCGCGCCGGCCTCGGCGCTCGGGCCGGACGGTCGCCCGCTGGGCGGCTGCCCGGCCGCCGAGACCGGCCCGGTGCCGCCGCTGGACTCCGCTCCCCACGGCTACCTGCGGATCACCGACTCCAGCAACGACCAGAGCGGCGCGGTCCTCTTCAACCAGGCCCTGCCGGCCGGCGCCGGCCTGGACGTCACCTTCGACCAGTGGCAGTACGGCAGCACCACACCCGCCACCCCGGCCGACGGGATCTCCTTCTTCCTGGTCAACGGCGATGTCTCGCTCACCCACCCCGGCGCCTTCGGTGGCAGCCTCGGCTACGCCCAGAAACTGCCCGACGACGACCCGAACCTCACCTTCCTGCCCGGCGTCGACCGCGGCTACCTGGGCGTCGGGCTCGACGTCCTCGGCAACTACTTCGGCGACTGGGAGCAGCGCGGCAACGGCTGCACCACGCGGTCCCCCGCCGGCACCGGCTTCCACGTCCCCGCGCCCGGCGCCAACATGATCACCCTCCGCGGGCCGGGCGACGGCCTGGAGGGCTACTGCTTCCTGACCGCGACGACCAGCAACTTCACCACCAGCGGCCCGTGGCCCTCCACCCTGCCCGGGAAACTCCAGGGCCCGCTCACCTCCCTGCCGCCCGGAGTGACGCCGGTCGAGGCGGAGAACCTGCTGGAGCCCTCGCGCCGCCGGGTGAACGTGCACCTGACCCCCGCGCCCTCCCCGGTACTGACGGTCTCCGTCGACTTCAACGACGGCACCGGCTCGCACCAGGTGCTCCAGACACCCGCACCGCAACCGCTCACCTCCACATACAAGTTCGGCTTCGCCGGGTCCACCGGCCTGTTCACCGACGTGCACCTGATCCGCAACGTGGTGATCAACACCGACGCGCCGCTGCCCGAGCTGAACCTCGTCAAGCAGGCGCACCAGCCGCTGCCGGGGTTGATCACGGTGGGCACCCCGATCCCGTACGACTTCGTCGTCACCAACTCCGGGAACGTGCCGATCACCAACCTGGCCGTCAACGACCCCAAGGTCGGGCCGATCAGCTGCCCGGTGAGCACCCTGGCCCCCGGCGAGACGGTGACGTGTACGGCGACGTACCTGGTCACCGCCGCGGACGCCGACGCCGGCCACGTCGCCAACACGGCCCAGGCCACCGGGACCACCGACGAGGGTCCTGTCACCTCGCCACCGTCCTCGGAGGACGTGCCGGTGGTGGCGCCTCCGGGGCTGGAGGTGACCAAGCACGTCGACGCGCCCGAGCCCTTCCACGTCGGCGAGGTCGTCCCGTACACCTACGTGGTCACCAACACCGGCGGAACCGAGATCACCGACCTCATGCTGACGGACGACAGGGTCACCGGGATCACCTGCGACACCACCATCCTGGCCCCGCGCGGCAGCCCCGGCGACTTGACCAAGTGCCACGGCACCTACATCGTGACACCGGAAGACGCCCTGAACGGGAAGGTCATCAACCGCGTCTTCGCCACCGGGGTCTCCAACGGCGAGCAGGTCACCTCACCGGAGGCCGAGGCCACAATCACCGTGATCGGCCCGTCGTCGATCGGCCTGGACAAGAAGGCCGACACCGCCGGCCCGGTCCGCGTCGGGGACATCGTCCATTACACCTACGCCGTCACCAACACCGGTTCGACGATGCTCAACGACGTCTTCGTCACCGACGACCACGCCACGCCGGTGACCTGTGACGCGACCACCCTCGCCCCCGGCGAGATCACCTACTGCCACTCCACGTACGTCGTGACGGACGCCGACCTGGCGCTCGGCCACCTCCTCAACAGGGCCACGGCGGTCGGCACCACCCCGCAGGGGGAGCCGGTCGAGAGCCCGCCCGCGGAGGTGGCACTGCCCGTGGTGGGCGTGGCCCAGCTGAGCCTGGCGAAGGTGCCGGACAGCGTCGGGCCGTTCCACCTCGGCGACACCGTCACCTACACCTACACGGTCACCAACACCGGCACGGCCACGGTCACCAACCTCGCGGTGACCGACGACCACGTCTCCCCGGTCGCCTGCGACGCCACGACCCTCAACCCCGGCCAGAGCACCACCTGCCACGGCAGCTACGTGATCACGGCGGCCGATGTCACGGCCGGCAAGGTGACCAACACCGCCCACGCCAGCGGTAACGACCCCGAAGGCCAGCCAGTGCAGAGCCCGCCGGCCGAGGCCAGCGTCCCCGTCGCGGGCGTCGTGCAGCTGACCCTCGCGAAGGTTCCCGACAGCGTCGGACCGTTCCACCTCGGCGACACCGTCACCTACACCTACACCGTCACCAACACCGGCACCGCGCCGGTCAGCAACCTCGCGGTGACCGACGACCACGTCTCCCCGGTCACCTGCGGCACCACGACCCTCGCTCCCGGTCAGAGCACGACCTGCCACGGCAGCTACGTGATCACGGCCGCCGACGTCACCGCCGGCCACGTCACCAACACCGCCGTCGCCAGCGGCACCAACCCGGAAGGTCAGACCGAGCAGAGCCCACCCGCCGAGGCCACCGTCCCCGTCGTGGGCGTGGCCCAGCTCCTCCTGACCAAGAGGGCCGACAGCACCGGCCCGTTCCACCTCGGCGACACCGTCACCTACACCTACATGGTGACCAACAGCGGCACCGCGCCGGTCACGGGCATCACCGTGACCGACGACCATGTCACCTCCGTGACGTGTGACGCCACGACGCTCGACCCCGACCAGACCGCGACCTGCCACGGCAGCTACGTCGTCACCGCCGACGACGTCATCGCCGGACATGTGATCAACACCGCCGTCGCCGACGGCACCGGCCCCGACGGGCAGCCGGTCCAGAGCTCGCCCGCCGAAGCCACTGTTCCCGTGGTGGGCGTCGCGGAGCTCAGCCTCGCGAAGGTCCCGGACAGCGTCGGACCGTTCCACCTCGGCGACACCGTCACCTACACCTACACCGTCACCAACACCGGCACCGCGCCGGTCACCAACCTGACCGTCACCGACGACCACGTCTCCCCGGTCACCTGCGACGCCACGACCCTCAGCCCGGGTCAGAGCGCGACCTGCCACGGCAGCTACGTCATCACCGCCGCCGACGTCACCGCCGGCCACGTCACCAACACCGCCGTCGCCAGCGGCACCAACCCCGAGGGCCAGACCGAACAGAGCCCCCAGGCCGAAGCCACCGTCCCCGTCGTCGGACAGGCCCAGCTGAGCCTGACCAAGACGCCGGACAGCACCGGCCCGTTCCACTTCGGCGACACCGTCCACTACACCTACACCGTCAGCAACACCGGCACCGCGCCGGTCACCGGCATCACCGTCACGGACGACCACGTCACCTCCGTGACGTGTGACACCACCACCCTCAACCCGGGCCAGAGCGCGACCTGCCACGGTACGTACGTCATCACCGCGGCCGATGTCGCGGCCGGGCACGTCACCAACACGGCCCACGCCAATGGCACCGGCCCCGAGGGCCAGCCGGTCCAGAGCCCGCCGGCCGAGGCCACCGTCCCGGTCGCGGGGGTCGCGCAGCTCAGTCTGGCGAAGGTGCCGGACAGCGTGGGCCCGTTCCACCTGGGCGACACGGTCAGCTACACCTACACCGTCACCAACACCGGAACGGCGGTCGTGAACAACCTGACCGTCACCGACGACCGCGTCACCTCGGTCACCTGTGGCGCGACCACCCTCAGCCCCGGGCAGAGCACCACCTGCCACGGCAGCTACGTCATCACCGCCGCCGACGTCACGGCCGGCCAGGTGACCAACACCGCCCACGCCAACGGCACCGGACCTGACGGCGAGACCGTCCAGAGCCCGCCGGCCGAGGCCAGCGTCCCGGTCGCGGGCGTCGTGCAGCTGACGCTCGCGAAGGTGCCGGACAGCGTCGGCCCGTTCCACCTGGGCGACACGGTCAGCTACACCTACACCGTCACCAACACCGGAACGGCCACCGTCAGCAACCTCGCGGTGACCGACGACCACGTCACCTCCGTCACCTGTGGCGCGACCACCCTCAACCCCGGGCAGAGCACCACCTGCCACGGCACGTACGTCATCACCGCCGCCGACGTCACCGCCGGCCACGTCACCAACACCGCCCACGCCACCGGGACCAACCCCGAAGGCCAGACCGAACAGAGCCCGCCGGCCGACGCCACCGTCCCCGTCGTGGGTGTGGCCCAGCTGAGCATGTCCAAGAAGGCCGACAGCGCCGGACCGTTCCACCTCGGCGACACCGTCCACTACACCTACACCGTCACCAACAGCGGCACCGCGCCGGTCACCAACCTGACCGTCACCGACAACCGCGTCACCCCGGTCACCTGTGGCGCGACCACCCTCAACCCCGGGCAGAGCACCACCTGCCACGGCAGCTACGTCATCACCGCCGCCGACGTCACCGCCGGCCACGTCACCAACACCGCCATCGCCACCGGCACCGACCCCGAGGGCCGGACCGAACAGAGCCCGCCGGCCGACGAGACGGTCACCGTCGTCGGTGCCGGACAGCTCGGCCTGTCGAAGAAGGCGGACAGCGCCGGACCGTTCCACGTCGGTGACACCGTGCGCTACACCTACACGGTCACCAACACCGGGACGGCCCCGGTCACCGGCATCACGGTGAGCGACGACCGCGTCACCTCGGTGACCTGTTCCGCGACCACCCTCGACCCCGGCCAGAGCACCACCTGCCACGGCACGTACACCGTGACCGAGGCCGACGCCCAGGCCGGACACGTCACCAACACCGCCCGCGCCAACGGCACCGGCCCCGACGGGCAGCCGGTCCAGAGCCCGCCGGCCGACGCGACGGTCGACATCGTCTCCCCGACGGCCGCGCTGACCATCACCAAGCGGGCCGACGTCACCGAGAACGCGCGGCCCGGCGACACCATCACCTACACCTACACCGTCGCCAACACCGGCTCGACGGTGATCGACAACATCACCGTCACGGACGACCGCGTCACCTCGGTGACCTGTGACGCGACCACCCTCGACCCCGGCCAGAGCACCACCTGCCACGGCACGTACACCGTGACCGAGGCCGACGCCCAGGCCGGACACGTCACCAACACCGCCCGTGCCAACGGCACCGACCC
>NZ_JBHUAF010000453.1:0-6451 GCF_042789895.1 Kitasatospora sp. NPDC056783 | reverse complement strand
AGCATGCCGGAGACGTAGAACCTGTCGGCCAGCGCCGCGGTCACCGCCTCGCGCAGGGTCTCCGGCTCCAGCTCGGACCAGGCCAGGAACCCCTGCGCCTCGCACCGCGCCAGCGCCCGCGGGTCGATCGCCTCGGTCCCGTCGACCAGCAACAGCAGCAGCCGGGCGCCGTCGGCGCAAAGCGCCTGGACCAGCTCCGGGATGCCGTCGTTGCCCAGCTCGGCGGCGGCGGTCAGCACGAGGTCGAAGCGCTGCCCGTCGGCCGGGCGGGAGTTCAGCAACCGGACGGTCCCGGCACGGTCGAACACCCGGATCATGCCTTCCAGGGCGAATCGGTGCAGAGCGTTCTCCATCACCAGGGCGATGCTGAGTCCGGACTCGTCCAGCTGAGTTCCCACTGTTGCTTTCCTTCGACCGATGGGCTCGGGGGCGTGCGGGCAGCACCGGCCAAGGCTAGCCGTGGATCCGGCGACCTCCCACCCGTTTCCCGGTACTGCCCGGTTCAGTCTCACGCGGGCAAGGGTTGCCGGTCCATGGTGACGATGTGTCATCTTGTCTGGTGGCCGATCTCTCGTCATGACCTGCCGCCAGTCGCTGCGGTGACTGTCAGTCAGTCATTCCGCCGGCGGATTCACCGTCAGAAGTCGGTTACGACAGGACAGTTCACACATCCTTACCGGTGCCGGGAGGCCGAGCATCCGTGGCACAGCCGGCCACCGTGCCGTTCAGGAGCGGCTCGAACTCGCCAGCCACAGCCCGGCGAACACAGCCGCGGCCAAGGTGGCGGCACCGGCCACGATGAAGGCACTGTTGAGGCCTTCCGCGAACGAGCCGCCTCCCGATTCCCGGCCGCGGACGACGGCCCCGAGCAGCGCCACTCCGAATACCGCGCCGATCTGCCGGGTGGTGCTGCTGATCCCCGAGGCGAGGCCGCCCTCCTGTGGACTGACGGCCTGGATGGCGGCACCGGTCAGCGGGGACAGGGTCAGCGCGAAGCCGACGCCGATGAGGGCCAGCCGCCACCACACGTTGCCGTAGCCGGTGTCCGCGTGCACGAAGCCCAGGGCCAGCAGTCCCAGCCCGGCCAGCGTCAGGCCGGTGGTGACCACGAACCGGAAGCCGTACCGGGCGGCGAGCCGACCCGCGTACGGGCTGAGGACGACCATGCCGAGCGAGGTGGGCAGGGTCTGCAGGCCGGCCCACAGGATCGAACTGCCCTGCACGTAGACGAAGAACTGGGAGAAGAAGAACGACGAGCCCATCAGGGCGAACCCGACCACGACCATCGCCGTGTTGGCCACCGTGAACAGCCGCTGCCGGAACAGCCGCAGCGGGAGCATCGGCGCCGCGCGACGGCTTTCGACGGCGACGAAGACGGCGAGGAGCACCACGGCCGCCGCGAAGCTGCCCAGGATCACCGGCGAGGTCCAGCCGCGGGAGCCGCCCTCGATCATGCCGTAGGCCAACGCCCCCACTCCCAGGACGGACAGGATCGTCCCGGGGAGGTCGATGGCGGGGGCGCTCGGATTGCGGGACTCGCTCAGGAACCGCAGGCCCGCCGGGAGCAGGACGACACCGATCGGCAGGTTGACGAGGAAGATGGCGGGCCAGCCGAAGGCATCCGCCAGCACTCCACCGGCCAGGGGCCCGGCGGCCATGCCGATTCCGCTGATTCCGGCCCACAGCCCGATCGCCTTGACCCGCTCCCGCGGCGCCGGATACGCGGCGGCGAGCAACGCCAACGAGGCCGGGCTGAGCGCCGCGGCACCGATGCCCTGCAGCACCCGGCCGGCCAGCAGCCAGCCGATCGAGGGCGCGGCGGCACACACCGCGGATGCGACGGTGAACAACGCGACGCCGGACAGGAACACCCGCCTGCGGCCGAATCGGTCGGCGAAGACGCCGCCGGACAACAGCAGCATGGCGACGATCAGCACATAGGCGTCGACGATCCACTGCAAGCCGGTCAACCCCGTGTGCAACCGCTCCCGCATGTCAGGCAGCGCCGCGCCGACGATCGTATTGTCGAGCAGCACCATGAACTGCCCCAGGCAGGTCACCGCCAGCAGCGCGACCTGCTTCGAACGGCTGCCCGCCGCCACCAGCGGTTCAGCCGTCGTCGTGCCCTGAGTCGTGGTCAAGACCGTCCCCTCCCTTGGTCCGTGGCACCCGGCACGAGGCAGGAAACTCTGCGAGCACCATCAAACGCAGCTCCCCACTGCGTTAGTGGATACTAGGGAGACCATGACACAAACGCAAGTTTGAGCTGCGTTAAGCTGGGCGGCATGGACGATCAACAGCCGGCCAAGAGGCCCGGCGGGCGCAGCGCCCGCGTCAGCGCGGCGGTGCACCGGGCCGTCACCGACCTGGTCGGTGAGCGCGGCTACGGCAACTTCACGGTCGGCGACGTCGCCGCTCGCGCGGGCGTGGCCGACAGCAGCATCTACCGCAGGTGGGGCGGCATGGACAAGCTGCTCGCCGACGTGCTGCTCACCTACCTCAACACGCAGTCGCCGATGCCCGACACCGGCAGCCTGGCCGGCGACCTGCGCGCCCTCGCGGCCAACGCGGCCCGGGAGATCACCGGACCCGACGGCCTGGCGCTGCTGCGTCTGGTCGTCGCCCTGACCGGCAACGGCCGGCAGGGCCTGCAGGCACGTGACAACCTCCTCGCCGAACGCTCCCGGCAACTGCAGACCGTGCTCGACCGCGCCCGGGAACGCGGCGAGAACCCCCCCGACGCGCTCGGTGTGCTGGACCACGTCATGGCCCCGATGTACATGCGCGTGCTGTTCGGCGCGGGCCCGCTCACCCCGGACTACGTCAACGGGCTGGTCGACCGAGTGCTGTGAGGCGAACCGGCGTTCGGACACGCGAAACGCGGTCGGCCCCGCCCTCCGCCGTGCTCGCGCGGCCGGCCGTCGCGCGATGCGCACCGTGCAAGCGGCCGTCCACCGGCCCGGTGCGGTTCCGCACCTCGGACACCTCGTGTCCGAGGTGCGTCCGCCGCGACCACACCCCCTGGCCCGGACCGGGCTCCGCCGGGGAGGCTTCCCGGGGCAGGGGGTGGGCCGGGACGGTCGGGGTCAGGCCTCCGGGGCACTCTCCCAGGCGCCGTAGCCGCCGATCAGGTCGTAGGTGTTCCGGTGGCCGTGGTGGCGCAGCAGGCTGGCGGCGATGGAGGAGCGGCTGCCGCCGGCGCAGTGCAGGACGACGGGGCGGTCGGTGGGCAGTTCGCCGTGGCGGGTGGGGAGTTCGGCGAGGGGGAGGTGGATCGAGCCGGGAATGGCTCCGTTCTCGCGCTCGCCGGCGCCACGGACGTCGACGACCAGCGGGGGCTGCTGGCCGGCGAGTTCCTCGCGCAGGGTGTGGACGGTGAGGCGGGCGCCCTGGCGCATCAGCTCGGGGTTGGCGAGGAAGACGTCCTCCGGGTCGGCGAGGTAGCCGGCGACCTTGTCGAAGCCGATCCGGGCGAGGCGGGTGACGAGTTCCGCGCCGCGCTCCTCCGGGGCGATGACCAGCAGCTCGCTCTCCGGCGCGAGGACGGTGCCGGACTGCTCGGCGAAGCGACCGTCGGCGGGGACGTTGAACGACTGGGCGAGGTGTCCGGCGGCGAAGGCGGCCGGGTCGCGGCCGTCGACGACGAGGGCGCCCCCGGCGCGAAGGCGCAGGAACTCGGTGCCGGTCAGGGCGCGGACGGCGGCCGGGTCGAAGAGCTCGCGCTCGCGGCGGTTGAGGTCGGCGTCGTAGCCGAAGTAGCCGGGGGCGGTGGGCTGGCCGTCGGTGACCAGGGCGACGAAGGTGGCCTCGTCCATCGGGGCGCAGGCGTAGTTGGTGGCGCGCTCGCGGCCGATGGTGGACTGGCGGTCGGTGGAGAGGTTCTTGCCGCAGGCCGAGCCGGCGCCGTGGGCGGGGAAGACGAGGGTCTCGTCGGGCAGGCCCATCAGCTTGCGGTGGACGCTGTCGTAGAGCATCGCGCCGAGTTCGTCGGCGGTGACGCCGGCGGAGGCGAGCAGGTCGGGGCGGCCGACGTCGCCGATGAACAGGGCGTCGCCGGTGAGCACACCGTACGGGACGGTGTCGTCGGGCTGCTCGAAGACCAGGATGCTGATCGACTCGGGCGTGTGCCCGGGGGTCTCCATGATCTGGAGGGTGACGTCGCCCAGCTCGATCCGCTCGCCGTCGGCGAGCTTGCGGATGGGGTACTCGGTCTCCGCGCGGCGTCCGTAGCCGATCCAGGCGCCGGTGCGGTCGGCCAGTTCGAGGTGGCCGGCCAGGAAGTCGGCGTGGAAGTGGGTGTTGACGACCGCCTCGACGGTGAAGCCGTGGGCCTCGGCGTCGGCGACGTACTCGTCCACGTCACGGCGCGGGTCGACCACGACGGCCCGGCCGGTGCGCTCGTCCGCGATCAGGTACGAGGCCTGGGAGAGGCAGTCGAGGTAGAACTGGGCGAAGTACACGGGGAACCCTCCTGGGCGTCGGGCGCCACAGCGCCGTTTTGATACCCCCCACGGTATATTTCCGAGCATACGACTTCCTGAGTCGATACGGATGGGGGTATCCCGAACGATTTCGATAATACCCCCCGGGGTACTATGGTGGACATCGAGGGGGACGGCCTCCACCACCGAGCCAGGCACGGACGGGGCCGAGGACGCGCCGGTCACGCCGCCGCACCGGGCCACCGGGCCGGTACGGACGCCCGCGAGACCCATGGCGACCCCCGCTACTCCGGACCACTGCGGTCCGGTCTGCACCACTGGAGAAACCGCATGCCTTCGCTGCCGCACACCCCCGGGCCGAACGCCACTCCCGGCCAGGCCACGCCCACCCAGGCGCACGAGCTGGCCCGCACCGGCGCCGCCGTGCTGCTCGACGTCCGGGAGCCCGCCGAGTTCACCGCCGGGCACGCCCCCGGCGCCCTGCACCAGCCGCTGATCGCGCTGGTCGCGGGCGTGCCGCTGCCGCCCGAGGCGACCGGGCGGACCGTGCTGGCGATCTGCCGCTCCGGCAACCGCTCCCAGCGCGCGGCCGAGGTGCTCGCCGCACGCGGCGTCGAGGTGCTGAACGTGGCCGGCGGCATGGGCGCCTGGGCGCTGGCCGGCCTGCCGGTCACCACCCCCGGCGGTGACGCCGGGCACGTGATATGACCACGCTGATCCTGGCGCTCGCCGCCGGCGCGGTGGTCGGGCTCGCGTTGGGTGGGCTGGGCGGCGGTGGCAGCATGCTCGCCGTCCCCGCGCTGGTCTACCTGCTGGGCTTCACCCCGGCACTGGCCACCACGGCCAGCCTGGTGATCGTCGCCGCGACCTCGCTCACCGGACTGCTCGCCCACGCCCGGGCGGGCCGGGTCCGCTGGCGCACCGGCGCGCTGTTCGCCGCCGCCGGACTACCCTTCGCGATGGCCGCCGGAGCACTGTCCGCCCATCTGCCGGGCGCGCTGCTGACCGGTGCCTTCGCGGTGCTGGCGGCGCTCGCGGCCTGGCGGATGCTGATGCCTCCCAAGGCACAGACGCAGGAACGTTCCGCCGCTGGACCCGGCCGCTCCGCGGCGGCCGGCGCCGGCCTGGGCGCGGTCACCGGACTGCTCGGCGTCGGCGGCGGATTCCTCGCCGTACCGGCCCTCGTCTCGGTGCTCGCCTTCACCATGGCCGAGGCGGTCGGCACCAGCCTGCTGGTCATCAGCGCCAACTCCTTCGCCGCCCTGCTCCCCCGCCTCGGCGCGACCGGGGCGATCGACTGGGCCGTGGCCGCCCCCTTCACCGGGGCCGCGATCCTCGGCGCCTGGGACGGCAAGCGGCTCGCCGACAAGCTCAGCGGGCGCACCCTCCAGAAGACCTTCGCCGTCGCCCTGCTCGGCGTCGCCGCGCTGATGCTGGTCACCACCCTGAGCTGACCACCAGGCCGGCTCCCCGCCCGGCTGACCGCCGAGCGCCACCGATCCGCACGACCACCGGTAGCCCGACCCCCTTCCCGAGAGGAACCGCGAACCCATGACCACCACGCCGCTGACCGTCGAGCAGCTCCAGCCCCGCCTGGAAGAACTCACCCTCATCGACGTCCGCTCCCCCGGCGAGTACGCCGCCGGCCACATCCCCGGCGCGCTGAACGTCCCGCTCGACCAGCTCGACCGCGCCCTGCCCGCCCTGCGCGAGGCCGCCGGGAACAACGAGATCGCCGTCGTCTGCGCCGCCGGGCCGCGCGCCGACAACGCCTGCCGTCGGCTGGCCGAGGCCGGCATCCCCACCCTCACCCTGACCGGTGGCACCAACGCCTGGGCGAGCGCCGGACGGCCGCTGGACCAGGTCGCCGGCGCCCGCCGGACCTGGGCACTGGACCGCCAGGTGCGCCTGGTGGCCGGTTCCCTGGTCGTCGCCGGTCTGCTCGTCGACCTCGCCAAGCCGGGCGCCCGCTGGGTCTCCGCGGCCGTCGGTGGCGGGCTGGCCTTCTC
>NZ_JBHUAF010000452.1:0-6462 GCF_042789895.1 Kitasatospora sp. NPDC056783 | reverse complement strand
GGACCCCCCTGCGCGAGGCCCTGATCAGCCTGGAGCGCGAGGGCATCATCACCAGCGAGCGCGGCAAGGGCTTCCGCTTCTCCCCCACCGGCAAGCGGGAGTTCCGCGACCTCACCGCGATCGTGATCGCCCTGGAGTCGCTGGCGCTGCGGACCTCCGACCCGGCCCACCTCGCCGGGATCGCCCCCCGGCTGCTGGCCGAGGCCCGCGCCTTCTCCGCCCCGCAGGCGCCGCACGGCACGATAGAGCGCTACGACGACGCCTGGCACGCCCTGTTGCTCTCCGGCTGCGCCAACACCCGGCTGCGCGAGATGATCGACTCGCTGAAGCTCACCCTGCACCGCTACGAGCGGGTGGTGGTCGGCGACCACGAGATCCTGGAACGCGCCGCCGAGGAGCACGAACGGATCGCCCAGTGCCTGCTGGACGGCGACCTCGACCGGGCCGTCGCCGCGCTGGAGGCCAACTGGACCAGCGGCATGGAACGCATCCTGGACCGCCTGCCCCCGGTCGCCGCGCGCTGACCCGGGCCCGGCCGCATCCCGACCGGGCCCGGGCCACGCCCCGACCACACCCCGCCGTCAGTCGAGCAGTTCGGCGACGCCCGGGGTGAGCCAGTGCAGCCGGTCGGCCAGGCCCGCCACCGCGAACCGCTCGGCGGTCTCCGCCCGCCCCTCGGTGAAGTGCTCCCACGAGGCGTAGTGGACGGGGACGACCCGGCGGGCGCCGAGCGAGGCCGTGAGCGCCGCCGCCTGCGCCGCGTCCATGGTGATCAGCCCACCGCCGCCGAAGGCCTCGATCCGGGCGGCGCCCAGGTGCAGCACGGCCGTCCCGATCCTGAACCTCCGCCCCACCTCGTCCAGTTCGGGGATGTGGACGGTGTCACCCGATACGTACAGCGCCTCCTGCTCGCCGGGCACCTCGACCACGAAGCCGGTGACGTCCCCGACCGGTCCGTGCACACCGGGCGTGCCCGTCACCCGCAGGGTCCGGCCGGACACGGTCAGGTCGCGGGTCTGCCACGGCGCCAGCCCGAGCGCCCCGCCGCCGAGCCGCGCCGCACCGCTGACCGTCGTCAGCACCGGGCGCCCGGCCAGCAGGGTGCGGCCGGTGGCGTCCAGGTTGTCGGGGTGCTCGTCGTGGCTGAGCAGCACGGCGTCCACCGCGGGCAGTTCGTGCACGCCGACCGCCGGGCCGCCGGTGCTGCGCAGCACCACCGGGTCGTGCCGGTACTCGGCGGGGGCCGGGTCGAAGACCGGATCGGTGAGCAGCCTCAGGCCGCCGACCTCCAGCAGGACGGTCGCGGTTCCGATGTGCGTCGCCTTGATCTTCACAAGGTGCCTTCCATGTCGATGAATTGACTGTCGATCGGTTCTCCGGAGCCGGGAATCCGGAACCGGCGCCGGTACTCCCCCGGCGTGGTCGAGAGCCGGTCCCGGAACACCCGGTGCAAGGTCTCCACGGAGCCGAAGCCGCAGGCGCGGGCGACGCCCGGCAGCGGGTGGTCGCTGCGCTCCAGCAGCCGGCGGGCCGCCTCCAGGCGCAGCTCCTCGACGTACGTCCCCGGGGTGGTGCCGGTCTCCGCGCGGAAGACCCGCGCGAAGTTCCGCTCGCTCATGGCGAGCCGCCCGGCGAGCGCGGGGACCGACAGGTCGTCGTCCAGGTGCTCGCCGATCCAGCCGCGCAGGCCCCGCAGGTCCGCCCTGCCGCCCGCTCGGTGGGCCAGCGGGACACTGAACTGACTCTGTCCTCCCGGGCGTTGGAGGTACATCACCATGATCCGGGCGATCTCCAGCGCCAGGTCGTCGCCGTGGTCCTCGGCGACCAGGGCGAGGGTGAGGTCCATCGAGGTGGTCAGGCCCGCGCTGGTCCACATCCGCCCGGAGCGGACGAACACCGGGTCGGCGTCCACCTCGACGGCCGGATGGTCGGCGGCCAGCCGCTCCGCGGTCGCCCAGTGGGTGGTCGCGCGGTGCCCGTCCAACAGCCCCGCCGCGGCCGTCACGTGCGCACCCGCGCAGACCGAGGCGACCCGCCCGGCCCGAGGCCCGGCCTCCCGCAGCCAGGCGACCACCGCCGGGTCCACCCTCGGCACCGGCCCGTCCGGCCCCAGGTCCACCCGGCCCGGCACCAGCACCGTGTCCGGCCGCACCCGCGCCTCGGCCAGCGTCCCGCTCACGTACAGCGGCACGCCCGAGAAGGTCTCCACCGGACCGGCCCGCTCCGCGCACACCCGGACCTCGTACCCGGGCCGCCCGGGCGGCAGCAGCCGTCCGGCCAGCGCGAGGACCTCGGCCGGCCCGGTCACGTCCAGCGCGTTCACCCCGGGGAACACCGGGATCACGACCAGATGGGGCAGGCGGGGTACGTCGTCCATGCCCCCAGCCTCGCCCGACGGCACCCTTGGCGGCAATGACGGGACTCTGCAACATCCGGCCACGGCGCCGGGGCCTACGACGTCGGACCGACCGCCCCCGCGACCACCGCCCGATTGACGCCCCGCCGCCTCCCCCCGGCATGATGGCCCGCATGTGGGGAAAGTGGATCGACTGCCGGGTACGGCCCGCGGCACGTGAGGCGTTCGCCGCCGGCCAGCGCCGCTGGTCGGCGATCTCCGACCAGCCGGGCCTGGTCGGCCAGACCGGCGGCTGGACACCCGGCGCCGACCGGGCCCTCCTGCTCGCCCTGTGGGCCGACGAAGCCGCCTACACCCGCTTCATGGGCGAGCGCCACGACCACACCGCCGCACTGGCCGGCCGGCACCACGCCCACACGGCCATCGAGGTCGCCACCGGCCCGGTCGTCCTCACCATGCCGGGCGCGGCCCCGTCACTGCCCGACGCCCTCAACCGAGCCACCGTCCTGCGGGCCGCCGACTGCCGCCTCCACCCCGGCCGCGCCGACCACTTCCTCGACGTCCAACGCCGCCTCTGGGCCCCGGGCATGGCCGCCGCCGGCATGCTCGGCGGCGCCGTCACCCGCCTCGCCGCCGACCGCTACCTCGTCACCAGCCTCTGGACCACCCCCGCCGCCCACCACGCCTACACCACCCACCACCTCCCCGCCCTGCTCCCCCGCGCCGCCGTCCCCACCGACGTCCACACCCTCACCGGGCAGCTGCTCCCCCTCGAACCGTCCTGGCTGGTCCTGCCCGCCCGGCCGCTCTGACCGACCGGAGACGCCCTAGACTCCGGGGCCATGTCACTGCCGCGCTCCGTAGGTTCCGTCGAAGACCAGCTGTCCGTCATCGACTCCCTGATCGCCGCCCCGTTCCCCGAGCGGGAGGACACGAAGACCGAGCACGGCTGGGGCGGCCCCGGCCACCGGATCGCCGTGCTCCGGGCCAGCCGCGACTTCCGGGACGCCCCCGACCTCGAGCCCCTCACCGCGGCCGAGGAGGAGATCGAGGCCGACCTCACCGCCCTCACCGACGTCCTGACCGCCCGCTGGGGCGGCCCGACCACGCTCGACCTCTGGGCCCACCTCGGCTACGACCAGCCGGACCTCCCCGACACCGCCGGGCCCGAGCCCCTGGTCTCCCTGGCGCAGATGGTCTTCCACCTCCCGGTGTGGCGGGTGCCGTCCACCGGGCGCTGGGTGGGCCTGACCACCGCCCAGGCCGACCGGGAACTCCCCATCGAGCTCCTGGCCGCGATCGGCGAGGAGTCCTGCCTGCCGGACTGAGGCCACCACCGTGGCACTTCTGCCGGTCACGGCGGGCCAGATCCATGCTGCCCGGATTCAGCGCGCGTGGTCCCTCCCGGCGGGCCGGTGCTCAGTGTCCGAACAGGTGCCGGCTCCGGCCGCCCTGCTCGGCGCCCCGCTCCTCCGGCGGTGCGGCCATCCCGGCGGGGCCGTGCGGCGGACCGTCCACCGGCGCGGAGTGCCGGACCGGCCGGTCCGCGGCGGCAGCCGTACCGACCCGCCGGGCCCGGCGCGGGGCCCGGCGGGACAGCCACATCATCGCGAGGCCGAGGCAGAAGATCAGGCCCAGGGCCAGCCCGGCGAGGAAGATGCTCAGGCTGTTCAGCGTCACCAGGTCGGTGCCGAAGATCGTCGCCTGGTAGTCGGGCCCACCGGAGAGGTTGTCCGCGATCAGCAGTCCGACGAACGCGCCGGACGCCGCCATCAGCAGAAGTCCCAGCAACAGCATGGGGATCCCTTCCGTCCTGGTCTCGATCGACCCCCCGCGTGGGTGCGCGCCTACCCACCGCGGGCGGCCCGTAACGGCCGGAGAGGAACCCGGGGCGGAACCCGGGGCGGAACCCGGTGACGGATCGGCGCCCGGCGCTCCCGCCTCGCGCCCTTCCGCCACGGCCGGCCGGAAGCCCGGCGGGCAGGTCCCGTACGGTGCTCAGCCCGGCCGCTCCCGCTGCCCGGCCCGACGCGCGGAGGGCAGGGCCGACGGGCGCGCGACCTCCAGCCAGACCGACTTCCCGCCGTCCTCCGGCAGCGAGCCCCAGGCCCGCGCGAGCCGGTCCACCACCCGCAGACCGTGCCCGCCGGGCCGCCCGGGCCCGGCTGACGGCCGCAGCCGCGGCGGAACGGGGCTGTCGTCCGCGACCTCCACCCGCAGCCGGGCGCCGTTCCAGGAGAGCCGCAGCTCGCGCGGGCCGCCGCGGGCGTGCAGGCAGGCGTTGGCGACCAGTTCGGAGACCATCAGCAGCACGTCCTCGGCTGCCGCCCGGCGGACGGCGTCCACGGCCGGCAGCCAGTGCCAGGACACCAGCGCCCGCCGGCTGAACTCGCGGCTGCGCCGCACCGCGCCGTCCCGGCCCTCCAGAGCCAGTCGCCTGGTCCGCTCCCGGCCCGGCGGCCCTCCGTTCGCGGGACGGTCCACGGCCGCCCTCCTCAGACCCGCCCGGGTGGTGCGGCGGGCCCGCCCGGGCCGCACTCGCCTGCCACCGGTGTCGAGCGCGGGTCGGGGTGGACCCGCGGGGCACCGTCGTGCCCGTCATCGCGCGCACCGTTCCGGGCCGCGCCGACGGCCGTACCCGTGGGCACCGCGGGTACGGGCGGGAGCACCGTCCGTCGGTCGTCCATGCCCCGCGTCTGCCCGGGAGCCGCCGGACCACACGCGCCGGGGCACGCCTGCCCGGTCCGTCACGGCCGGCACAAACCCTTTGCCGCACGAGTGGCGTACGGACCATCCTTCCGTGCATGGACCTTCCCCAGCACGTCATCGCCCTGGACGGGTTGACCCTGCGCCGCTTCGACGCCGCGGTGGACCTGCCCGAGTTCCTCGCCGTCATCGAGGAGTCGCTCGAACACCTGCGGCCCTGGATGCCCTGGGTGGCCGAGCACAGCCCGGCCAGGACCGCCGAGTTCCTCGCCGAGCGTCCGGGGCTCTGGGCGAGCGGGCGGGACTTCACGTACGCGATCACCCGGGACGGCGCGATCGTCGGCGCCTGCGGGCTGTTCCGGCGCGAGGACACCCCGGAGGACGTCCGGGAGATCGGCTACTGGCTGCACCCTGCCGCCACCGGGCGTGGGCTGGCCACCCGGACGGCGCGGGCCCTGACCGACGAGGCCTTCCGCCTCCCCGGGGTGGAGTGCGTCGAGATCGTGCACGACCCGGCCAACCGGGCCGGCGGCGCCGTTCCGGCCCGGCTCGGCTTCACCGAGCACCTGTGCCGCGCCGCCGAGGCGCTCGCCCCGGCCGAGACCGGCGAGGAGCTGGTCTGGCGGCTGACCCGGGAGCAGGCCCGGTTCGTCTGAGCGGATCCGCACGAACCCTTCACCGCACAGCGATTTGACGGTTCATCACATCAACCGAGGCCCACTACGACGACGCCGGAAGTCGGGCTAG
Organism: Kitasatospora sp. NPDC056783; assembly: GCF_042789895.1. Classification (NCBI taxonomy): domain Bacteria; kingdom Bacillati; phylum Actinomycetota; class Actinomycetes; order Kitasatosporales; family Streptomycetaceae; genus Kitasatospora; species Kitasatospora sp. NPDC056783. The sequence continues at coordinate 653 of NZ_JBHUAF010000452.1, read as the reverse complement.
GATCACGGCATGGTCACCGCCCGGTCGCCGTTGCGTGCACGACGCGCCCGCCCCCGAGGGGTGGCGGCGCGGCTGTTCTGGCTGGGCGCCCTGCTGGCGGCCGTGTTCGTGTCGCACGGACTCGGTGCGGAGAACGGCGCCGGGCACACCGATCCGTTCCGGATCGTCTGGTCCGCGCCGGCCCCGGCGACCGCCGACGACCCGCACACCACCCACCCCGCGCACCAGCAGGACCACGACGAGGACGACGAACACCCCGGCAGCGAGTGCCTGTCCGGGAAGCCCGAGGACGGCCCGGGCACCGAGGCCGCCTGCCCGGCGGCCGTCGCCCAGCCCGCCCGCGCGGAGGCCGCGCCGGCGACCGGTCCGGTGATCCCGGCCGACGACAGCCCCACGGCCAGACCGTCCCGACTCCCCCACCGGATCGCGCGACTGAGGGTCTAGACCGGCCCGGGCCCGCCCCTGCCCCGCCTCGCGGTGCGGGTCGGCGCCCCTGCCCGCGCCCCCTCCCCGTTCTCGCCGATCCGCTGCCGCCCCGGGCGGCCGCGCGGAGTCCCGTCATGCCCGTTCGGCTCCTGGCCGCGCTGCTGCTCGGCCTGTTCTCCCTGCTGCCCGTCGGCTGCGCGCAGCCGCACCCCGACGCCCCTCCACTC
>NZ_JBHUAF010000451.1:0-6466 GCF_042789895.1 Kitasatospora sp. NPDC056783 | reverse complement strand
GAGGGACACCGGCCCCTTTTCCGTCGGGGGGTCGGTTACTTGAGCCCGCCGTCCAGCGCGGACATCAGGGTGCCGGACGGGGTGTCGCCGGACAGCTCCCAGATCATCCCGCCGAGCAGGCCCTTCGACTTGAGGTAGGCCGTCTTCTGCGAGATCGACCAGGCGTCGTCGAAGGTCCACCACTGTCCGCCGGCTCCCGTGTAGCCGTACGTCGCGATGGACTTGGGGTCGTGGTAGACGGTGAGGTTGGAGAGGCTGGTGATCAGGTTGTTGTACCCGCGGGTACCGGCCTCATCGGAGAACTGGCCCGGTGCGGCGCCGTTCGCGGACTGCCAGGCGCCGTTCGCCCCACCGTCCGTGACGCTCTGCCAGCCGCGTCCGTAGAACGGGAAGCCGATGGTCAGCTTGCGCGGGTTGACCCCGGCGTTCAGGTAGGTCTGGACGGCGGTGTCCACACTGAAGTGGTTGGTGTAGGGGTCGTTCGGGTCGTTGTAGAGGTTGGAGGCGTGGCCGGTGCGGTTGGGCTCCCAGGAGTTGTCGCTGCCCGAGCCGTGGAAGTCGTAGCCCTGGACGTTGGCGATGTCCATCGAGCCGAAGATCTTCGAGAGGTCCCAGCCGGCGGCGACCTTCGCCGGGTCGGCCGGGGTGAAGGCGGTGAGCAGCTTGTGCGAGCCGCCCAACCCGTCCAACTGCTTGCGGAATTCGGCCATCAGCAGCGTCAGGTTGTCCTTGTCGTTGACGCTCCAGTGGTTGCCCGGGTGGCCGTCGCCGGAACCGGGCCACTCCCAGTCGATGTCGAAGCCGTCGAAGATGCCCGCTGCCACGCCGTCGCCGCCGGCGCCGTTGTAGGCGGGCAGGTTGCCCTTGATCCAGGTGTCGACGCAGGACTTGACGAACTTCTGGCGGGACGCGTCGGTGGCGGCGACGTCGGAGAAGTACTTGGAGTAGGTCCAGCCGCCGAGCGAGACGACCACCTTCAGGTTCGGGTACTTGGCCTTGAGCTTCTTCAACTGGTTGAGGTTGCCGCGGAGTTTGCCCCAGCCGTCGTCGGCCACGCCGTCGACCGACTGGGCCGCGCTCATCGGCCGGCCGTAGTCCGCGTCGGCGTCACCGGCGCCGGTGCCCTGGTCCGGGTCCTCGGGATTGCTGGTGGTGCCCTTGGTGACACCGGCCATGCAGGTCAGGTTGACCGGATCGATGTTCTCGAAGGCGTAGTTGATGACGTCGAGCTTGGCGGCGGCGCCTGAGGTGTCCAGGTTCTTGACGAAGTACTGACGGCCGTAGATGCCCCACTGGACGAAGTAGCCGACCCGGGCGTACTTCCCGGCGCCGACCAGGTCCGAGGTGGTCACGGCGAGCGGGGCGGAGGCGGGCGAGGCGTTGTCGGCGGGGTCGCGGGCCTTCACGGTGAACGTGTAGGTGGTGGACGGGGAGAGGCTGCCGACGGTCGCGGTGAGCGTGCTGCCGGTGACCGTGGTCACCAGCGTGCCGCCCTGGTAGACGTCGTACGCGGCGACCCGGACGTTGTCCGTCGCGGCGTTCCAGGCGAGCGTCACGTCCGACGAACTGACTGCTGTGGCGCGCAGGTTGGTCGGCGCGGTGGGCGGCTGGGTGTCGGTGGACGGGTCGAAGGTGGACGCGGTGACGGACGCGCTGAGCGGACCGGTGTTGCCGCGGCTGTCCTTGGCCCGGACGGTCAGGGTGTACGAGGTCGCCGGGGTGAGGCCGGTGGCCAGGGCGCCGGTGGTCGGGCTGGAGGCGATGACGGTGCTGCCGTTCAGCACGTCGTAGGAGGCCACCGGGAAGTCCCCGCCGGTGGCGGCCGACCACTTCAGGGCGAGCGTGTGGGCGGTGGACTCGGTGACGGTCGGGGTGCCCGGGGCGGACGGCGGGACGTCGGGGGTGCCGTCGCACTTGTCGCCGTTGATGCGGCAGTTGAGCGGGGTGGAGACCGGGCCGTTGCCGACGAACCAGAAGCTGTACGGTTCGGTGGTGCTGTGGGCGTTGACGGTGGAGTTGTAGAACGCGGCCGTGGCGGTGACGTGTTGACCGTTCACGGTGGCGGTGCCGTTGTAGCTGTTGCCGATGGTCACGCCGGCCGGGAGGTCGAACTCCAGGGTCCAGCCGCTCACCGCGGTCGCGTTGTCGTTGTGGACGATGTAGGTGCCCTGCCACCAGGAGCCGTTGTTGGCGGTGGTGAAGGCGGCGGTGAGCTTTCCGGCGGCGTTCGCCGGGGTGGCCAGCGCGGTGAGCGCGGCGAGGGGGAGGAGCAGGACGCTGAGCAGTGCGAGCAGTCTGCTGCGCACGCGCGGGCGCCCGGCCCGGGATCGAGCGGACATGGTTCTCCCTGTGATCGTGGGGGTTGAACAGGGTGATGTAGAACCGGGGTTGATCCGTGTGCGATCGGTGCCCGCGCCGTTGGGGAGACGGGGCATGGGCACTGTAGGAGGACTGGACCAATGCGTCAACAGGTCTGTACCACTTGAGGGTTGGGGCGGTGGTGGCGGGAGCCGGGCGTGGGGGTCGGGGAGGCGGGTGACAGATGACAGATGACAGATTTCAACTTCTGTTATCCGTCACCTGTTCTCTGTCATCCGCCATTCCTCGTCCGTCATCTGTTTGTCCCCGTCAACTCGTCCCCGAGCGGGCTGCGCCGGTACAGCACCGAGCGGCCGTGGCGGGCTTTGGTGACCAGACCGGTGGCGGCCAGGACGGACAGGTGCTGACTGACGGCGCCCGGGGTGACGCCCAAGCGGTAGGAGAGCTCGGTGGTGGAGGCGGCCTCGGAGAGGAGGGCCAGCAGTCTGGCCTTCGGCGCGCCTACCAGCGCCTCCAGGGCCCGCGGCGGCACCGGCGCACCCTCGCCCGCCATACCCGCCTGCCCGCGGGCCGGGTAACTGATCTGGGGCGCGCGCTCGTTGCCGATCATCGTGATCGCACCACGGACGAAGAAGGTCGGGCAGAGCACGAGCCCGCGTCCGTCCACCGGGGTCTCCACGTCCCGGTCCGTCCACTGCCGGTCGATCGAGAGCGCGCCGTCCTCCCAGTGGAGCCGGTGGTCCAGGTCGGCGAACAGCGTCGCGGCTCCGTGCTGGGCGAGCAGCCGGGCGCGGTAGACCAGGTCGGCCTCCAGTACCGCGCGGGCTTGCGGCCACCAGGCGGGCGCGAGACACAGCTCCCAGTACTCCTCCAAGGCGTCGGCGATCCGCGCCAGGAGCCGCGCCGGATCGGTGAGTCCGGCGGCGAGCACGGCCGGCATCGGTTGGCCGTTCAGGACGAAGGTCTGCTCGAGTTCGGGGCGCAGCTGCTCCGGCGGCAGTGCGCGGACGCTGGCCAGCTCGGTGCGGAACTCGGGGGAGGGGGAGGTCGGGCGGGGCGTCAGGAAGTCCGGGACGAAGCGGTTCTCGGCGACGAGCGAGAGCAGCAGTCGGGAGTCCAGACGCTCGAAGGAGGGCCTGAGCTGCTCGAAGGACCGGGTCTGGAGGTGGTAGACGCCTGGGTGGGTCCACATCCGCAGGCTCAGCGCGGCCTCGTGGATCGGCGAGGCGGCGAACCACGTGGTGGCGAGGTCGGCCAGGCGGAGGGTGAACCGGTGCACGAGGAGCGTCCTTCCGCGGGGGATCGGGCCTTGGATTCAGCCAGAGCCTAAATGAGTACCCGGACCGGACCGGCGAGCGGTGGGATCACCGCATGACCACCCCGACCGCGGAGTCCTCCGCACCTTCCCCCGCCGTGCCCGAAAGTCCCGCCGGGTCCGTGACCGCGACCGGGTTTGGGACCGTGACCGGGTCCGCGACCGTGACCGGAACCCTGACCGTGACCGCCCCCGTGAGGGCAGGCGCCGACGGGCTCCCCGCCGCTCTGCGACGGCGCTTGCACCCCGATCCGACGGTCCGTCGGCTGGCCGGGATCACCCTGGTCAACACCGTGGGCAACGGCCTGTCCCTCGCCGTCGCGGTGCTCTTCTTCACCCGGGTGCTCGGTCTGAGCGCCGCCCAGCTCGGCCTGGGGCTGACCGCCGCCGGCCTGTGCGGGGTGATCGCCAGCGTGCCGGCCGGCCGGGCCGCCGACCGCTGGGGTGCCCGGCGGGTGCTGGTGGCACTGGTCACGGCGCAGGCGATCGGTACCGCCGGCTATGTGCTGGTGCGCAGCTACCCGGCCTTCGTCGCGCTGGCCTGCCTGGTCTCCGCCGTCGACCGGGGGTCCGCCGCGGTACGGAACGCGCTCTACGCCGAGGTGCTGCCCGCTGACCGCCGGGTGGAGGGCCGGGCCTATCTGCGGGTGGTGACCAACGTGGGCATCTGCGGGGGCACGGCGCTCGGCGCGATCGCGCTCCAGCTGGACACCCGGCCGGTCTACTTGACGGCGATCGTGGCCGACGCCGCGTCCTTCGTGGTGGTCGCCGTGCTGTTCCACCGTCTCGCCGACCCGCGGCGCCCGGCGGTGTTCGGGCCCGCACGGGAAGTCGGCGTCGCGACCCAGCCTCCCGGCGAGGGCGCAGAGTGGGGCAGTCGTCGGAACCCGGCTCTGCGGGACGGCCCGTTCCTCGCCGTGACGGTGCTGAACGCCGTGCTCTGCCTCCAGTTCGCCGTCCTTGAGGTAGGTGTTCCGCTCTGGATCGTCCAGGAGACCGAGGCGCCGCGGATCACCGTCGCCGGCACCCTGATCGTCAACACGCTGCTGGTGATCGCCCTTCAGATGCGGGCCACCAGGGGCACCGAGGAACGGTCGGGCGCCACCCGCGCCTGTGGTCGGGCCGGACTGGTGCTCGCCGCCTCCTGCCTGGTCATCTCGTTCGCCCACGGTTTGCCCGCGATCCTCGCGGCGGTGGTGGTGCTCGGCGGGGTGGCGCTCCAGTCGCTCGGAGAGGTGGTCGGGCAGGCGGGCGGCTGGGCGCTCAGCTACGACCTCGCGGGCGAACGCGACCACGGCGCCTACCAGGGTGTGTTCAACGCGGGTACCGCCGCCGCGATGATGGCCGGCCCGGCGCTGGTCAGCACCCTGGTGATCGGGTACGGGACGACCGGCTGGACCGTTCTCGGCGGACTGCTGGCGGCGGCGGGCCTGGGCATGCGTCCGGCCGTGCGGTGGGCCGGGCGGCGGGGCAGGTGACGAGTGGCGGCCGGCGGATGACGAGTGGCGGCCGACGGCTGACAGCTGACAGCTGACAGATTTCAACATCTGTCATCCGTTCGCTGTCATCTGGTATCGGTGGCCCGCCAGGCGCCCGCCTCCGGCCGCCGGACACGGCCGGCTCTGGCCGAGGGGCGGGTGGGCGTGCCAGAGTCGTCCGGGCGCCGTCCGGGCAACTCCCGGACCGCGCCCGCAGTCCGACCCACCCTCAGCCGGAAGGCAGGCCCCGCCGATGACCAGCGCAGCGCCCCTCGTCCGCGTCAGCACCACCGACGCCGTCACCACGCTCACGCTCGACTCGCCGCACAACCGCAACGCGCTCTCCACTCGGCTGATGGCCGAGCTGCACGCCGGGCTGGCCTCCGCCGCGGCCGACCCGGAGGTTCGCGCGGTGGTGCTCGGGCACACCGGCAAGGTGTTCTGCGCGGGCGCGGACCTCTCCGAGGCGACCGGCGCCGACCCGACGGTCGGCCCGCGCGGCCTGGTCGAGCTCCAGCGGGCGATCGTCGACTGCGCCAAGCCGGTGATCGCCGTCATCGACGGACACGTACGGGCGGGCGGCCTCGGCCTGGTCGGCGCGGCGGACCTCGCCGTCGCGGGACCGGCCTCGACCTTCGCCTTCACGGAGGTCCGGCTCGGCCTCGCGCCCGCCGTCATCTCGCTGCCGCTGCGTCCGAAGCTGGAGCCGCGCGCCGCGTCCCGCTACTACCTCACCGGCGAGGTCTTCGACGCCGCCGAGGCCGCCCGGATCGGGCTGATCACCAGCGCCACCGAGTCCGCGGAGGACACCGGCGTGGTGCTGAAGGGCCTGCTGGACGCGCTGCGCCAAGGCTCCCCGCAGGGTCTGGCGGAGTCGAAGCGGCTGGCCAATGCCGAGGTGGTGCGCTCCTTCGAACGGGACGCGGAGGAACTGGTGGAGCTGTCGGCGCGGCTGTTCGGTTCGGCGGAGGCACAGGAGGGGATGCGCTCCTTCCTGGAGAAGCGGCCCGCTCGCTGGGTGCGCTGACGCCGAGGGCCCCGGGGGTTCCGCTCGTCCGTCCGGGGCCCTGACCGTCGTTGCGCCTCAAGACGCCTCAAGACGCCTCAAGACGCCTCAAGACGCCTCAGGGCCCGGCGGGGCGCGGCGGGGCGCGGCGCGAGGGTCGAGCTCAGATCGCCGCCGCGTTGTGCCAGAGGTCGAGCAGGCTCCGGTCACCGCTCACCTCGACCTGCCGGGCCTGCCCGGCGGCCAGCCGGTTCCAGAGCAGCGGGTAGAGCTCGCCGGCGGGACCGCTGAGGGTCAGGTCGGCCGGCTCGGAGGTCTCGCCGGTGGTGACGGCCGGCGGCTCCTGGG
>NZ_JBHUAF010000450.1:0-6493 GCF_042789895.1 Kitasatospora sp. NPDC056783 | reverse complement strand
GGGTGGGGCCACGGAGTAGGGTGCGGCCAGATTCGTCTCAGTGAGGTGCTGTCTCGATGCTCGATCGAGGTGTGATGCTCCCGAGCTCCTTCCAGGCTGCCCGGGCCCTGGCCACCACCCGCGTGCTGGAGCCGCCCGACCTCGGGGACGCCCTGGAGATCCTCCACCGCGACCCGGTCGCCAACGCCTTCGTCGCGACCCGGGTCGAGGCCGTCGGGCTGGACCCGTGGCGGCTCGGCGGGGAGATGTGGGGCTGGTACGACGGGGAGGGCGTGCTGGACGCGCTCTGCTACGCCGGGGCGAACCTGGTCCTGGTCAACGCCGGGTCGGAGGCGGTCGCGGCGTTCGCGGAGCGGGCCCGCCGGCAGGGCCGGCGCTGCTCCTCGATCGTCGGGCCGGCGGGGGCCACGGCGGCCTTCTGGGCGCTGCTGGAACGCAGTTGGGGACCGCCCAGGGAAGTCCGGGCGCACCAGCCGCTGTTGGCGACCTCGGTGCCGTCGGCGGAGATCGCGCCGGACCCGTTGGTGCGCCGGGTGCTGCGCGGTGAGGTCGAGGCCCTGATGCCGGCCTGTGTGGCGATGTTCACCGAGGAGGTGGGGGTGTCGCCGCTGGCGGGGGACGGTGGTCTCCTCTACCAGGCGCGGGTGGCCGAACTCGTCTCCGCCGGGCGGTCGTTCGCGCGGTTCGGGGAGGACGGGCGGGTCGTCTTCAAGGCGGAGGTCGGCGCGGTGACGGAGGGGGCCTGCCAGATCCAGGGGGTCTGGGTCGCCCCGGAGCACCGGGGGAAGGGGCTCTCCGAGACGGGCATGGCGGCCGTCCTGGACGTCGCGCTGCGGGAGGTGGCGCCGGTGGTGTCGTTGTACGTCAACGACTTCAACCTGCGGGCCCGGGCCGCGTACCGGCGGGTGGGGTTCCGGGAGGTCGGGGCGTTCATGAGCGTGCTCTTCTGAACCGCTGCGGGCAGGGCCGGTTGGGATCTTCGGCCGCGCCGTCGGGCCGCTGGTAGTAACGTCCGGAGCATGGATCAGCTGACCGGTGTGACGATCGGGCCCATCGACCTCGCCGCCTGGGCGCCGCAGGCGCTGGAGGTCCAGGCGGTGGCGTTCGGTCTGACGCCCGAGGAGGTCGCGGTACGGCTGCACATCGTGGGCCGGCACGCCCTGCAGCCGGGGGTGATCGCGCTCGGCGCGATGAGCGGCGGGCGGCTGGTCGGGTTCGGGTACGGGATGCCCAACCACCGGGAGCACTGGTGGAGCACGGTGATCGAGCCCCACCTGACCGCCCGGGGGTACGAGGACTGGCTGGACGGCGTCTTCGCCGTGACCGAGCTGCACGTGCTGCCGGAGTTCCAGGGGCAGGGGGTCGGCTCGCGGATCATCCGGACGCTCTGCGAGCGGTCGGGGCTGGACCGGAGCATCCTCTCGGCGATCGACGCCGAGACGCCGGCGCGGCGGCTGTACCGGGCGCTGGGGTACCAGGACCTGGCGCGGGCGGTGCGGTTCCCGGCGACGGACCGGCTGTACGCGGTGATGGGCGCGCGGCTGCCGCTGCGCGGGGCGGCGGTCCGGGGCTCACAGGGTGCCGGCGAACTCCAGTGAGAGCTCGGCGTCCTCGCGGCGGCCCGCGGTGAGGGCGCGCAGGGCGAGGTCGACGGCGCGGAAGAGGGTCCAGTCGCGCAGCCGGTCCCGGTCGACTTCGAGGGCCTCGGAGAGCCGGCCCAGCCGGCGGCGGACGGCCGCGGGGGCGCCGGGGGAGCCGATCAGGGTGTCAGCGCGGTCCAGCACGAGGCGGGCCAGGTCGTAGGCGCGTTCGCCGGCCACCGGGCGCGGGTCGATGGCCAGCCAGGGGGCGCGGTCGGCGGCCAGGACGTTGCCGTGGTGGAAGTCGCCGTGCAGCAGGAAGGACTCGTCGGCGGAGCCGGCCAGGTCGCGAGCGGTGTCCAGGGCCTCGGCGATCAGCGGCCGGGCTTCGGCGGCGACGGGGTCGGAGTCCTCCGCGAGGCGGTCGGCGTCGGCGGTGGCGGCGGCGATCCGCTGCCCGACGGTGGGCAGGGCGGGCCCCTCGGGCAGGTCCACCCAGAGGCGGTGCAGCAGGCTGGTGGCCTCCAGCATGGCCTTGGGTTCGGCGAGGGAGCGCAGCGGGATCTCGCCGTGGAGGCGTTCGAGCAGGAGGACGCCCTCGGCGGGGACGGAGTCGAGGAGCAGCACGGCGCCCCGGCCGGCCCAGTGGGTGAGGGCGGTGTGCTCGTGGGCGGTCTCGGGGGTGGGCAGGCCGACCTTGAGGACGGCGGGGGAGAGGTCGTCACGGTGGACGTAGGCGACCAGGCCGAGGCTGCCGCCGGGGTCGACGACCCGTTCCAGGGTGAGGTCCCAGCGGGCGAGGTGGTCGGCGGCCCTGGCGGGGAGGGCGGCCAGCCACCTGCGGCCGGCCTCGCCGTGGGCGGCGGTGACGGTGTTCGTCAGCCGGCTGGGGACGGTGATGGTGGGTTCGGCTCCCGACATGGGTCCATTGTCGGTGTTCGGGCGCGGGGTGCCGGGCTTTCGGCCGGGTGGGTGTCGCGGGTCCCGCCCGGCCGCCGGGGAGGAGGTCAGTCGGGCACACCCGGGAAGGCCGTCGCGGGGGCTCCCCAGTGGCGGGCGCGCAGGGCGGTCTCGCGCAGGGCGGTGGCGGCCTGGGGCCGGTAGGGGGCCGGGACGGTGGCGACCAGGTCGGCGTAGACGGTGGTCAGCCGGGTCTCCAGGTGGACGGCCAGCCTGGTGGCGTCCGCCGGGGAGGTGACCGGGAAGGGCAGCTGGTAGCCGCCGGCGGCCGGGGCGGGGGAGGCGGTGGCGTCGGCCAGCAGACGCTGCCAGCCGTCGCGCCGGGCCTGGTGGGCGGCGTGGGTGCTGCGGGCGTCGGCGCGTTGCCGGTCGTCGGGGAGGTGGGCGCCGACCATGCCGTAGCCGTAGACGGCGGCGTGTTCGGCGGCGAGGGCGCTCTGGAGGGCCGGGACGGCGGCGGTGGTCTCGGGGGTGGTGGCGGTCCGGCCCTCGGGGGTGGTCACGGGGGTCTGGTCGCCGAGGGCCGCGGCGTGCAGCGCCTTGGAGGCGGCGATGGCGGCGAGCAGCCGGGCGAGGTCCGGGCCGGCACCTTCGAGGTCGTGGAGGTGGGAGTCGGCGCTCTGGCGCTCCAGGGCGGCCAGGTCGGCGAGGGTGGCGGCGGAGCCGGTCGGGCCGCCGGTCGGCGAGGGGGAGTCCGAGGCGGGGTCCGGGGCGGAGGGGGTGGCGGTCGGCAGGCCCTGGGCGAGGGCGGCGCGGTGCCGGACGGTGTCCTCGCGCAGGGGCTGGAGCAGGTCGGTCCGGGCACCCGGGGCGGCCAGCAGCCCGTCGTAGGCGCCGAGCAGGCGGTCGGTGGCGGCGACCGCGCGCAGCCGGGCGGGGGTGTCCGGGTCCCGCGGCGGTTCGGCGGTGGTGCGGTGTTCGTCGGAGCCGCTGGTGCAGGCGGTGAGGGTGGTGAGCAGTCCGAGGGCCAGGAAGGTCCGTCGGCTGGGCGGCTGCATCGGGGTCACTCCGTGGCGGGTAGGGCGTGTCTTGTGGGTCTTGTCGGATCAGGGCGCGGCATTGGGGTGCGTGCATCGCAAGGCGGAGGTGGGGGCACCTCCCGGCCGGAGGCTGGGGGAGGCGTCACTGCGGTGGGGGCACCTCCCGGCCGCCAGGCTGGGGGCCATTGGCAACCGACGACAACGCGGCGAGGTGCGTGCCCCAACGCCGCGCCCCCAGCAAAGATCCGTAAGACACGCCCCCCGAGAGGACGGCCTCCCCGCCTCCCCTCGTAGGCGTGAATCATTACAGAATCCCCACGTTCCCGGGCCCGGTTCGGGGACGCCGTGCCGGGTGCCGGGCGGTGTGAGCTTGCTCGCAGTGGGTGGCGTGCGGGGGTCGGCCGGAGGTCCGGAATCGGTGGTTCGGGGCTTCACCGGATAGGCTTTGGGCCGAGCTGCCGTGACCTGGTGTGGCGCCGGGGGCGCGGGGCGACCTTCTGACAACAGCAGACGCGGCCGAGGAGTCCACCCGGATGAGCACCACCCACACCGACCGGCTGCGAGCGTTGTTGGAGCCGCTGGCCGAGCAGGCCGGACTGGACCTGGAGGACGTCAGGGTCACCAAGGCGGGCAGCCGTCGGCAGGTGCAGATCGACGTCGACACCGACGGCGGTGTGGACATGGACGCCATCGCCGAGTTCAGCCGGGTGGTCGGCGAGGCCCTGGACGAGTCGGACCTGATGGGGGACGAGGCGTACCTGCTGGAGGTCGGCTCGCCGGGTGCGGAGCGCCCGCTCGTGCTGCCCCGGCACTGGCAGCGCGCCGAGGGCCGGCTGGCCAAGGTCCACCTGGTCGACGGCGGGGAGATCGTCGCCCGGGTCCTGGAGGCCGACGAGGACGGCGCACTGGTCGAGGTGCAGCCCGTGAAGGGGCGCGGCCGCCCGAAGGAGCGCCGTCTGGCGTACGCGGAGGTGGCCCGGGCGCGCGTCCAGGTCGAGTTCAACCGCAAGGACGACGACGCGCTCCTGGACGCGGCTGCCGACTTCGACGAGGGGGACGACGGCGCCGAGTGAACCACCGGTGCCGTACGACCATGACGAACGTGACGAAAGACGAGGAGGCGTAGCCGTGGACATCGACATGAGTGCCCTGCGCACGCTGGTCAACGAGAAGAACATCCCCTTCGACCTGCTGGTCGAGTCCATCGAGTCCGCCCTCCTCACCGCGTACCACCGCACCGAGGGCTCGCGCCGCCGGGCCCGGGTGGACCTGGACCGCAAGAGCGGCCATGTGACCGTGTGGGCCATGGAGGACCCGGCGGAGCTGGACGAGGGCGTCGAGCCGAAGGAGTTCGACGACACCCCGAGCGGCTTCGGCCGGATCGCGTCCAGCATCGGCATCCAGGTGATGATGCAGCGCCTGCGCGACGCCGCCGACGACCAGACCTTCGGTGAGTACGCGGGCAAGGAGGGCGACATCGTCACCGGTGTCGTCCAGCAGGGCAACGACCCGAAGAACGTGCTGGTCGACATCGGCAAGCTGGAGGCCATCCTGCCGCCGCAGGAGCAGGTCCCGGGCGAGGACTACCGCCACGGCACCCGGCTGAAGTGCTACGTGGTGGCCGTGCGCCGCGGCGTGCGCGGGGCTTCGGTGACGCTGTCGCGGACCCACCCCAGCCTGGTGAAGAAGCTGTTCGCGCTGGAGGTCCCGGAGATCGCGGACGGCAGCGTGGAGATCGCGGCGATCGCCCGCGAGGCCGGCCACCGGACCAAGATCGCGGTCTGGTCGCGCCGCCAGGGCCTGAACGCCAAGGGCGCCTGCATCGGCCCGATGGGCTCCCGGGTGCGCGCGGTGATGGGCGAGCTGCACGGCGAGAAGATCGACATCGTCGACTGGTCCGAGGACCCCCGGGAGATGGTGGCCGCCGCCCTGTCGCCCGCACGGGTGACCAGTGTGGAGATCGTGGACGCCGCCCAGCGCTCCGCCCGGGTGATCGTGCCGGACTACCAGCTGTCGCTGGCGATCGGCAAGGAGGGGCAGAACGCCCGCCTGGCCGCGCGCCTGACCGGGTGGCGGATCGACATCCGTCCGGACACCGAGGGCCAGGCCGAGGAATCGCCGGCCCGGTAGTCAGTGTTGTCACGGCCGTCCTCGCCGGTCCTCCGGGACCGGCAGGGCGGCGCCATGTCGCTTCGGAGGGGTAGACTTGCCTTCGTCTGGCCGGACGCATGTCCGAGCACGCCCGGAACGCACCTGCGTGGGCTGCCGCAAGCGCGCGGCCAAGCACCAGCTGTTGCGTGTCACGGCGGTCGAGGGCGAGTGCGTCCCTGATCCCCGTGGCGCACTGCCGGGCCGGGGCGCTCACGTGCATCCCGATTCCGGCTGCCTCGACCTCGCGGTCCGCCGTCGGGCGTTCCCCCGGGCCTTCCGGCTCCGGGGCGCGCTCGACACGGAGCGGCTCCGCGAGTTCATCGGGGAGCGGGTCGGCGAAGCCTCGTAGCAGGGCCGCCTCCCGCGACGGCCGCCGCTCGCGCGGCGGAGAACCACCGCAACAAGCACAGCGCGCGGGCAGCCGCGCGCCGTGCCACCAGTCAGGTACCTCGCGATGTGGAAGTAGGTCGAGATTGCGATGAGCACTCGATGAGTACGCGATGAGTACGCGATGGGTACGCCCATGAAGTAGCGACAGTCCGGCGGACGAGACCCCCGGACTCATAGACAGGAGTGAAGTGGCTAAGGTCCGGGTTTATGAACTCGCCAAGGAGCTCGGCTTGGAGAGCAAGGCCGTCATGGCCAAGCTCACCGAGCTCGGTGAGTTCGTTCGTTCGGCGTCCTCGACGATCGAGGCGCCGGTCGTGCGCAAGTTGACTGACGCGCTTGGTGTGGCCCCCACCGGTGGTGGTTCCGCTGCCAAGCCGGGCCCGCGGAAGCCCGCGGCGCCCTCCCCCGCCGCCGGCTCGGGTGCCCCGAAGC
>NZ_JBHUAF010000449.1:0-6504 GCF_042789895.1 Kitasatospora sp. NPDC056783 | reverse complement strand
CGGCACCCTCCCGGGTCGCGCGGCAGCGCAGCGCGATGGTGTCCCCGTCCGCGGTGAACTTCACGGCGTTCTCCACCAGGGCGTCGAGGGCCGCTTCGAGCCGGGACTCGTCGCCCTCGACCAGGACGGCGGGCGGCGCGTCCAGGTGCCAGCCGCGGTCCGAGGCCGGGCGCCACCGCTGGGCGGTCCGGCGCAGCAGAGCGCCGAGGTCGACCGGGGCCCACTCGAAGGCGGCGGGCTCGTAGGCGTCGGCCAGGACGAGCAGTCGCCCGGCGAGTCGGCCGAGCTTGTCCAGCTCGTCCACCACGACGTCGAGGTCGTCCCTGCTCTCCGGGGTCGACAGCTCGCCCCGGACCATCTCCGCGTAGCAGCGGGCCACCGTGATCGGCGTGCGCATCTCGTGCGAGCAGTTGCGGACGAACAGTTCCTTGACCTCCTGCGCGCGGCGCTCGCGCTCGGCCAGGTCGCGGGCCCGCGCGAGGGCGTCGGCCCGCCGTCGGACGTGCCAGACCATGCTGAGGAAGACCAGCGCCATCAGCGGGATCTCGGCGAGTTCGTCCCACTCGGCGTGGCCCTCGGCGACGAACCGGCCCAGCGTGGCACCCGTCACCAGGGTGACCGCGACCAGCACGGCCGAGGTGCGCCGGGCCGACCAGTTCTGCAGGCCGTAGACGACGGACATGCTGATCCACACCAGGTGGAACGACAGGGTCTCCAGGGCGGGTTCGGCGAACAGCAGCAACTGGCTCGCCCCGGCGAACAGCGCCCAGCCGGTGAAGAGCGGCCGTCCGTGACCCCGCTGCCCGGCTCCGTGCTCAGCCGGCACTGAAGGCGTACCCGACGTTGCGCACCGTCTCGATGACCGGCCGGGGCACCTTGCCGCGGATCCGGCGGACCGTCGCGTCGACCACGTTGCTCCCGAGGTCGTCGGTGTGGCCCCAGACGCTCGCCAGGAGCTCGCGCCGGCTGCACACCTCCCCGGCCCGCCGCATCAGATGGCCGAGCAGCATGAACTCGCGGTGCGACAGGGGGACTTGCCTCCCGGCGAGGTCGAGGGCCTGCCGTTCCAGGTCGAGGGTGGCCGCCCCGACCCGCAGCCACCGCTGGGACGCCCCGGTGGAGGGTGCGCGGAGCCTGGTGCGGACGCGTTCCACCAACTCGGCGGTCGCGAAGGGCTTGCCGAGGAAGTCGACGGCCCCGAGCTGGAGGCAGCGGACCCGGGTGGCGACGTCCATGACGGCGGACAGGACGAGGATCCGCTGGTCGGGCCGCCGGTCGAAGGCGCGCCGCATCACTTCGAAGCCGTCGAACCCCGGCAGCATGAGATCGAGCACGACCAGGTCGAACTCGCCCTCCCGCAGCCGTTGTACGGCGTCCGGGCCGGTGTCCACGTCGTCGACGACGTGACCGTCCGCTTCCAGGGTGCGCCTGAGATAGGTGCGCAGCCGCGCCTCGTCCTCGACGACCAACAGCCGGGCCATGGTGGGTCCTTGTCTCCTCCCCGGCCGCCGCGATCGCCCCCGGGGCCGCCGGCCGCGGCCGCGTCGCATCCTATAAGCGCTTCACCGGTCATGACAGTCAGATGAGAGGCCTGTCATCTTCGCCCCGCTCCGGATGGTTCGGCCACAAGCTTGTCGCGCGCGCGTCACCCGGGCGCGCAAGCGGGGGCAGATCGCCAAGGGGAGAGGAAAGGTGTGTTCACCACACAGGCAATGAGAGCGTCGGCGCGACGCAGACGGCGCACCATCGCCCTGGCCGGCGTCGGGACGATGGTGGCGGCCCTGATCGGGCTGCCGCCGTCGCCGTTCCGGCAGGTGCAGGAGGCCGCCGCCGTGGGCGGGCCGGCCGGCGCGGCGGACGAGACGAGGACACCCCACTACTTCGGTCCGTGGGGGAACTGGGCCAACAGCCCGCTGACCCAGTCGAAGGCCAAGGTGACCATCGCCTCCACGGCGCTGACGGTGGGGAACCCGCTGGTCGACCGGGCGTACGCGACGGACTACGCGACCCCGCCGGGCACGCTCGGCCCGGTGCTCGTCGTCCTGGGCGGCTCCCCGCTGCCCGACGGCACCCTCAAGGGCTTCCGGACCTGGAACCAGGCCAAGCCGGGAGGCAGCCCCTCGACGTCCGAGGGCGGTCTCCTCCACGCCTACGTGCTGCGCCCCGCCGGCGCGCCGGACACGTACACGGTGGTGGCCGACAGCGGGCCGAGGACGGTGCCCAAGCCGGTCTCGGCGTCCGGCGAGGTCGCGAGCTACGACGTCCCCGACGTCGCCGTGCGGGCCGGTGACCTCATCGGCTTCTACGGTCAGGGCGTCCCGGTCGACACCGGCGTCGCCTCCGCCACCGACGCCTTCCTGTACCCGGCCGGCGTCGACAGCACCACGACCCCGCCGGTCAACGTGCCCCCGGCCGCGGGCGGCACGGTGACCCTGGGTTCGGCGTCCTACCCGCGCCACCCGGCGCAGGACCGGCGGTACTCCTTCGGGGCGCAGGTCGTCCCGGCGGCCACCGGGAGCGGCGCCGCGGCGACGGCCACGGTGGACCCGAAGACCGGTGGCATCACGGGCATCGAGGTGACCTCGCCGGGGCGCCACTACGTCGCGGGCGCGACCTCGGTGACCGTCGACGGCGGCAGCACGGCGGCGACCGCGAAGGCCACCGTCAAGGCGACCGGAGCCGTGGTCGAGGTCGCGGTCGACACCGGCGGCAGCGGCTACGGCGGCTTCGCGGCCGCCATCACCGGCGGAGGCGGCAGCGGTGCCACCGCGACGGCCTCCGGAGGGGTGGACGCCGTGGCGGTCACCGACGGCGGGGCCGGCTACACCATGCCGACGGTCGACTTCGACCTGCCCGACGACCCGAAGGGCACGGCGGCCAAGGGCCACGTCGACCCGGCCGACCTCACCGCGGACGGCACGGTCACCAAGGTGACCGTGGACGAGCCGGGCAGCGGCTACAGCGCCGCACCCGGCGTGGTGATCCGCAACGGGACACTGGCCGACCCGATCAACGGAGCGACGAAGGCGACGGCCACCGCGAGCCTGAAGCTGGTCGCGGTCACGGTGGACAGGATCGGCTCCGACTACACCGCCGCACCCGCCGTCACCCTCACCGACCCGACGGGCCGGGGAGGCTCCGGCGCGACGGCGACGGCCGTGACGGACACCGGGGCGATCAGCGGGATCGAGGTCACCGGCCCGGGGGCCGGCTACCTCACGGTCGGGATGAAGAAGTTCCAGGACGCCCTGCCGCTGACCTGCGACCCAGGGAAGGACGGAACCGGCTGCCCGGACGTCCCGCAGCTGCGGGCGCCCTCCACCAAGCCCTCGGAGAAGTTCGTCCCGACGGCCGTACCGGAGCCCGTCACCACCAGCGGCAAGCCGGCCGACGAGTACGTCATCGGCCTGGTGCAGTACCTCACCCGGTTCTCCTCCGACCTGCCGCCGACCCTGGTGCGCGGCTACGTCCAGCTGTCGACGGACGCGGTGCCCGGCCGGAAGGTCCCGCTCTACAACGAGCTGATGGACGGCACCCGGCAGCCGCTGCCGTACACCGGGGTGACCTCGCCGCAGTGGATGGGCCCGCTCATCGCCGCGACCAAGGACCGGCCGGTGCGGGTGGTGTTCCGCAACCTGCTGCCCAAGGGCGCCGACGGCGACCTCTTCCTGCCGGTGGACGGCAGCGGCATGGGCGCCGGCATGGTCCCGATGACGATGCCCGCGCCGAAGAACGACGGCACCGTGACGGACGAGGTGCGCAACCCCGCCTGCACCGACGGCAAGGCCGGCTGCTTCCCGGACAACCGGGCCACGCTGCACCTGCACGGCGGCGTCACGCCGTGGATCAGCGACGGCACCCCGCACCAGTGGATCACCCCCGCCGGCGAGACCACCGACTGGCCGCAGGGCGTCAGCGTGCAGAACGTGCCGGACATGGTGGACGGTGCCGGGGCGACGCTCTGCGCCGCGAAGGACGACGGCTGCTCGACCTTCTACTACACCAACCAGCAGAGCGCGCGGCTGATGTTCTACCACGACCACAGCTACGGCATCACCCGGCTGAACGTCTACGCGGGCGAGGCCGCCGGCTACACCATCACCGACGACACCGAGAAGGCGCTGGTCGCGGGCGGCACGATCCCGGGCGCCGCGGACACCATCCCGCTGCTCGTCCAGGACCGCACCTTCGTGCCGGACGAGGAACAGCTCAAGGACCGGAAGGACGCCGACGGCAAGACCGTGGCCTACGGCCAGGACCCGACCTGGGACACCAAGCGCTGGGGCGGCAAGGGAGGGTTCTGGTACCACCACGTCTACATGCCGGCGCAGAACCCGGGCGACCCGTCGGGCATGAGCTCGTACGGCCGCTGGATGTACGGACCGTGGTTCTGGCCGCCGGCCGGGGACACCAGGTACGGGCCGATCGCCAACCCGTACCACGACCCGACCTGCAAGCTGGACGACCCCTCGACCTGGCAGTACCAGAGCGCCCCGTACTGCGAGCCGGAGCAGATCCCCGGAACACCGAACATCTCGATGGGCATGGAGCAGTTCAACGACACGCCGATCGTCAACGGGGTCGCCTACCCGAAGGTGACGCTCCAGCCGAAGACCTACCGGCTGCGGATGCTCAACGCCGCGAACGACCGGTTCTTCAACTTCCAGTGGTACAAGGCGGATCCGAAGCAGGGCGACGGCACGACCGAGGTCGCGCTGAACGCGGACGAGCTGGCGGCCGCGCAGACCGACCCGAACGTGTCACCCACGCCGGCGGACGCGAACAGCGACGCCGCCGGGCCGGACTGGATCCAGATCGCCAACGAGGGCGGCTTCCTGCCGGCCCCGGCCGTCATCGACGGCCAGCAGCCGACCACCTGGATCACCGACCCGACGCGCTTCGACGTCGGCAACGTGGACAAGCACTCGCTGACCGTCGCGCCGGCCGAACGCGCCGACGTGCTGGTGGACTTCTCGAAGTTCGCGGGCAAGACGCTCATCCTCTACAACGACGCGCCCGCCGCCTTCCCGGCGCGCGTCTCCTCGTACGACTACTACACGGGCGCGCCCGACCTCACCGGGGCCGGCGGTGCCCCGACGCCCCTGCCGGGGTACGGGCCCAACACCCGCACGGTGATGCAGGTGACCGTCGCGGACACGGCACCGGCACCGACGTTCAACCTGGCGAAGCTCCAGGCCGCCTTCAAACACCACGCGGACGGCTCGGGCGTCTTCGAATCCGGGCAGAACCCGGTGATCGTCGGCCAGGCGGCTTACAACTCGGCCTACGGCACGGGCTTCTCCGCCGGCAGCAACTGCAACGTCAAGAACGGCTCGGTCAAGACCTGCGACGGTCTGGTCCGGGTGAACGACACGTCGACGTTCGGCTTCAACACGCTCAAGGCGCCGAACGCCAGGATGACGATGCCGCTGCAACCGAAGGCCATCCACGACGAGATGAACGCGTCGACCTTCGACGACTACGGCCGGATGTCGACCAACCTCGGCGTCGAGGCCTCGCCGCCGACGCCGGGGGCGCAGAACGTGACGCTGTACCCGTACATCAACCCGCCGACCGAGCTGATCGACGGCACCAACCTGCCCAGGGCCGACACGAAGGTGACGCCCATCAGCACCGCCGAGGACGGCACCCAGATCTGGCGGTTCACCCACAACGGGGTGGACACCCACCCGATCCACTTCCACCTGTACGACGTCCAGGTCCTCAACCGGGTGACCTGGGACAACATCGTGATCAAACCCGACGCCAACGAGCTGGGCTGGAAGGACACGGTGCGGATGAGCCCACTGGAGGACACCGTCGTCGCGCTGCGCCCGATCGTCCCGACGGTGCCGTTCGAAGTGCCCAACTCCGTACGGCTGTTGGACCCGACGATGCCGGCCGGCAACACCTCGATGTTCAACAACACCGATCCGCAGGGCAATCCGACGGCGGCGATCACCAACAGGCTGGTGAACTTCGGCTGGGAGTACGTCCTGCACTGCCACATCCTCAGCCACGAGGAGATGGACATGATGCGTCCCCAACTGCTGGCGCTGCCGCCGACGAAGCCGAGCGGGCTGGCGGCGACCGTCATGGGCACGGGCGACGGCGCCCGGATCCGGCTGGACTGGCAGGACAACTCGATCAACGAGACCGGCTTCGCCGTCCAGCGGACCAGCGACGGCGGCACCACCTGGGCCGACGTCGGCACGGTCGACTCGCCGCTGGACCAGCCGAACACCCACGGGACCCGCTCCTTCGTCGACCTGACGGCCTCGGTGACCACGCCGTACCTCTACCGGGTCGTCGCGCTCAACACGGTGGGCTACGGAGGGGAGTTCCCGAGCACGACGGTGAAGTCGGTGTCGGCGCCGCTCCAGGTGACCCCGGCCCCGCTCCAGGCGGCTCCGGCTCCGGCGCCGTGACGCCGGGAGCACCGGAGCCCGGCCGCGGTTGAACGGCCACGGCTGAACGGCCGCGCGCGGCGGGAGGGCCCGGCCC
>NZ_JBHUAF010000448.1:0-6561 GCF_042789895.1 Kitasatospora sp. NPDC056783 | reverse complement strand
GTGGCCGCCGAACGCATCAGCAGCGAGGACCGCAGGTAGCGCACCATCGGCTCCAGCGCCAGCTTCAGCACCTCCCGCACGTCCGCCACCGGGTGGACGGTGAGCCGCTCCAGCACCTCGGCCGGGACGTCGTCCAGGTCGGCCTCGTTGCGCTTGGGGATGATCACCGTGGTGAGCCCGGCCCGGTCGGCGGCGAGCAGCTTCTGCTTCACCCCGCCGATCGGCAGCACCCGCCCGGTCAGCGACACCTCGCCCGTCATCGCCACGTCGGTGCGCACCTTGCGGCCGGAGAGCAGCGAGGCCAGCGCCGTGGTCATGGTGATGCCGGCGCTCGGCCCGTCCTTGGGGACGGCCCCGGCCGGGACGTGCAGGTGCACGCCGCGGTCGCGGAGCGAGGTGACCGGCAGTTCCAGCTCGGCCCCGCGCGAGCGCAGGAAGGAGAGCGCGATGTGCGCGGACTCCTTCATCACGTCGCCCAGCTGGCCGGTCAGCGTGAGCCCGGTGCCGCCGGTCTCGGCGTCGGCCAGCGAGGCCTCGATGTAGAGGACGTCTCCGCCGGCGCCCGTCACCGCGAGGCCGGTGGCCACGCCGGGGACGGCGGTGCGGCGCTCGGCCGGCTCGTGGGCGGACTCCGGCACGTGGTGCGGCCGGCCGATCAGGGCGCGCAGGTCCCGCGCGCCGATCGCGGTGGGCAGCTCGCGCTCGCCCAGTTCGGCCTGCGCGGCGACCTTGCGCAGCACCCGGGCGATCGAGCGCTCCAGGTTCCGGACGCCGGCCTCCCGGGTGTACTCCCCGGCGAGCTTGCGCAGCGCCTCCTCGCCCACGGTGACCTGCTCGCCGCCGAGGCCGGCCTTCTCCAGCTGGCGCGGGAGCAGGTGGTCGCGGGCGATGACGACCTTCTCGTCCTCGGTGTAGCCGTCCAGCCGGACGAGCTCCATCCGGTCGAGCAGCGGCTCGGGGATGGCCTCCAGCACGTTGGCGGTGGCGAGGAAGACGACGTCGGAGAGGTCGAGCTCGACCTCCAGGTAGTGGTCGCGGAAGGTGTGGTTCTGCGCCGGGTCCAGCACCTCCAGCAGCGCCGCGGCCGGGTCGCCCCGGTAGTCGGAGCCCACCTTGTCGATCTCGTCCAGCAGGACGACCGGGTTCATCGAGCCGGCCTCCTTGATCGCCCGCACCAGCCGGCCGGGCAGCGCGCCGACGTAGGTGCGCCGGTGGCCGCGGATCTCCGCCTCGTCCCGGACGCCGCCGAGCGCGACCCGGACGAACTCGCGTCCCATCGCCCGGGCGACGGACTCGCCGAGCGAGGTCTTGCCGACGCCGGGCGGGCCGACCAGGGCCAGCACGGCGCCCCCTCGGCGGCCGCCGACCTGCGCGAGCCCCTGGTCGGCCCGGCGCTTGCGGACGGCCAGGTACTCGACGATCCGCTCCTTGACGTCGGCGAGGCCGGCGTGGTCGGCGTCCAGCACCGCGCGGGCGCCGGCGATGTCGTACGCGTCCTCGGTGCGCTCGTTCCAGGGCAGCTCCAGGACGGTGTCCAGCCAGGTGCGGATCCAGGAGCCCTCGGGTGACTGGTCGGAGGCCCGCTCCAGCTTGTCGACCTCCTTGAGCGCGGCCTCGCGGACCTTCTCGGGCAGGTCGGCGGCCTCGACCCGGGCGCGGTAGTCGCCCTCCTCGTCGGCGGCCTCGCCGTTCAGCTCGGCCAGTTCCTTGCGGACGGCCTCCAGCTGGCGGCGGAGCAGGAACTCCTTCTGCTGCTTGGCCACGCCCTCCTCGACGTCCTTGCGGATGGTGTCGTTGACCTCCTCCTCCGCGAGGTGGTCGCGCAGCAGGGTGAGCGCGTACTCCAGGCGGGCGACCTGGTCGGCCTCCAGCAGCACCTTGAGCTTCTGCTCGGCGGTGGCGAAGGGCGCGTAGCCGATGTTGTCGGCGAGCTCGCCGACGCCCTCGATCTGCGCCACCCGGTCGACGACCTGCCAGGCGCCGCGCCTGCGCAGCCACTGGGTGGACAGCGCCTTGTACTCCTTGACCAGCTCGGCGGCCCGGCCGGCCACCGGCATGCCGACGGAGGACTCCTTGAAGGGCGTGGTCTCCACCCAGAGGGCGGCGCCGGGGCCGGTGGTGCCGACCCCGATCCGGACCCGGCGCACGGCGCGCACCAGCGCGGCCGGGTCGCCGTCGGCCAGCCGGCCGACCTGCTCCACGGTGGCCAGGGTGCCGGCCGCGGCGTACGAGCCGTCCACCCGCGGCACCAGCAGGACCTGCGGCTTGCCGGAACCGGTGGCCGCGGCCCGGGCGGCCTCGACCGCCGCACGCACCTCGGCGTCCTTCAGGTCCAGCGGGACGACCATGCCCGGCAGGACGACCTCGTCGTCGAGCGGCAGCACGGGCAGGGTGAGCGGAGTGGACGTGGATGCCATGATCTCTCCCCAGTCATCGAACTTGAGTCGACCTGACTAAGGCTTGACGGGCGGCGAATGTTCCCGGGGCCCGGTTCGCTGTGAGCGAACAGGAATCGGCGCCGAATGCGCCACGCCCGGCTCCGTCAAAAGAGCCCCAAATGCGCGTGAAGAGAACCTCAAGAAAACCTGATGGGAAGGCCGCCCCGCCCCGGCGGAACCCGGTCGGGCGACGGCGTCAACGCGCCGGGCGCACCCGCGCGGGGGCACCCCCGGCGGCCGTCACGGCGGCCGGACGCGGCCGGGGCGGGCGCCGCTCGATCCGGCGCAGCCAGCGCCACAGCGCGACCCCGGTGAGCACCGCGGCCGGGTGCCCCACCCCGGTGATCACGTCCCGGTCGGTGGCGATCTGCTCGGCGATCATCAGCCCGGCACCGCCCAGCGCGAGCAGCCGCCCGCGCCAGGAGAGCAGCCCGGCCACCGCCCCCAGGCAGGCCAGCACGCCGTAACTGACCCCGATGTCCAGGTAGTCCATCGCCTCGGGCGCCATCCGCCCGGTCTCCACGGCGACGATCACCACTCCCTGGGAGAGCAGCGTCGCCACGATGTGCCCGGCCGCGAAGACCGCCGCCGCCCGGGCCGGACCGACCTTGCGCTCCAGCGGCGCCAGCGTGAACGCGAATCCCCACAGGTACGGCATCCACACCTCGCCGGCCACCCAGAATCCGCTCAGCACGAGGGCGCGCAAAGGGTGCTGGAGCAGGTTGTGCCCGTCCGAACTGGAGGCTTCCTGCAAGCGCTGGACGAGTTCCGGATCGGCGACTTTGGCAAAGGTCGTGGTGGCTCCCACGACGGCGAGATATCCGAGCGTGAAGGGCGTCCGCCGGGGTGTCGGCAGCCGTTCCAGCAGCCACTCCAGGACGCCGGTGCGCAGCCCGAGGCGGAGCATTCCGTACGGCGCTCCCACGGTCCCGCACCCACCGGCACCCTGCCTCGGCCCTGCCATGCCGCCTCCGCTCCACGTCGTGCCCACCGGCTCCCCGCAGGTCCCCAACGTACCGGCGCGCGGCGTGGAATCCACCCCTCCGGGTGTCGTCGCGGTCACCGTACGTCGAGGTTATGAGAGGCACCTGGGAAAAGACGGTGAAGGCCCGCCGTCGCGACGGGCCGACGGATTCCCGACATTGGTCCAGACCTTCTCCCGATTAACGCGACGACGGGGCCTCTGACCGGCGACTTGGCGTCAACTGGACTGCATACGTACCGTTACGCAGAGAAAATTCGCCGGGTAAGGTATCGGCCCGTGCCCACTCGCGCAGTGGGCCCGAGGGCGGCCCGACAGCCGGCCCACGGGCCGGAAACGTCCGGTCCACCTGCCGGGAAGCATCCGCTGTCCGTACGCTGCGAAGTGCGCGGGAGAAGTGGGCGGCCGACCATCCGTCCTCGGCTCCCGCTCGCGCGACGGGACGGCGGACCCGGCACAGTCCACGACGGAACAAGACTACGAGCGGAGCCCGCCATCCCCACGGGTGGCCGGCCCGCAGCCCTGGGGGCGGTGGCGTGACCGTGACAGAGATTCAGCAGGACAACCACAACACCGGTGGCACTGTGAGCAGCCAGCGCAGAGTCCTGGTGGTGGAGGACGAGCCCACGATCGCCGAGTCGATCGCCGCCCGGCTGGGCGCCGAGGGCTTCAAGGTCGCCGTGGCCCACGACGGCCCCGGAGCGGTCGACGGCTTCCACACCTGGCAGCCGGACCTGGTGGTCCTCGACATCATGCTGCCCGGCTTCGACGGCCTGGAGGTGTGCCGCCGGATCCAGGCCCAGCGCCCGGTGCCGGTGCTGATGCTGACCGCCCGCGACGACGAGACGGACCTGCTGGTCGGCCTCGGCGTCGGCGCGGACGACTACATGACCAAGCCGTTCTCGATGCGCGAGCTGGCCGCCCGTGTCAACGTCCTGCTGCGCCGCGTCGAGCGCGCCCAGCAGGCCGCCCGCACGCCCGCGCTGGGCAGCCTGCGCTTCGGCGAGCTGGAGATCGACCACGTGCAGCGCCGGGTCCGGCTCGCCTCGGGCGACGTCCACCTGACGCCGACCGAGTTCGACCTGCTCGCCTGCCTGGCCGCCCAGCCGCGCGCGGTGCTCACCCGCGAGCAGCTGCTGGCCGAGGTGTGGGACTGGACCGACGCCTCCGGCACCCGCACGGTGGACAGCCACGTCAAGGCACTGCGCCGGAAGATCGGCGCCAGCTGGATCCGCACCGTCCACGGCGTCGGCTACGCGCTGGAGGCCCCGCTCTCCTGACGGCGCCCCTTCGACGGCGGGCCACCGGGGGCCCGCGCCGGGAACGACGCCGTGCCACCAGCGGGGACCACAGGGGACGATGACCTTTCCACAGCAACGCGACGGGGAGCCCGACGGCACGCGGCCGCAGAGCCTCGCCGCCCGCGCCGCCCGCCGGGTCTGGGCCGACATCCGGCCGCTCGACCCGGTCCGCTCGATCAAGGGCAAGCTCGCGCTGCTCGTGGTCGTCTCCGTGTTCCTGGCCACCGGGATGGTGGTGATGGCGATCCGGTCCGAGACCCAGATCCGGATCATCATGGTCTTCTCGATGATCGCCTCGCTGCTGTTCATGCAGTTCCTCGCACACGGGCTGACCGCCCCCCTGCGCGAGATGACGGCCGCCGCCCGCGCGATGGCCTCCGGCGACTACAGCCGCCGGGTCGAGGTGAGCTCGCGCGACGAGATCGGCGAGCTGGCGTCCGCCTTCAACGCGATGGCCGCCGACCTCCAGGCCGCCGACCGGCACCGCCGGGAGCTGGTCGCCAACGTCTCGCACGAGCTGCGCACGCCCATCGCCGCGCTGCGCGCCGTGCTGGAGAACGTGGTGGACGGCGTCGTCCAGCCCAATCCGGCCACCCTGGGGGCGGCGCTGGAGCAGACCGAGCGGCTCGGCCGCCTGGTCACCCACCTGCTCGACCTCTCCAAGATCGACGACGGCGTGGTCGACCTGGACGCCCGCCGCTTCGAGGTGCGCGAGTTCCTGGACGGCGTGCTGCGCGGGGTCACCGTGGACGGCGCGACGGCCGGCGGCGCCTCCTCCCGGCGCGGGGACGTCCGGCTGGCCCTGGAGGTCAACCCGGCCGGCCTGACCGGCGTGGCGGACCCGGAGCGCCTCCACCAGGTGGTCGCCAACCTGGTCGACAACGCCTGCAAGCACTCCCCGCCCGGCGGCACCGTGACGGTGCGGGCGAGGCCGGAGGGCGAGGCCGGAGGGCTGCTGCTGGAGGTCGAGGACGAGGGCCCCGGCATCCCGCCGGCCGACCGGACCCGGGTCTTCGAGCGGTTCGGCCGCAGCGGCACCCCGACCGCCGCCGGACCGGGCGCGGACGGCGGCACCGGACTGGGCCTGGCCATCGCCCGCTGGGCGGTCGACCTGCACGGCGGGCGGATCGCGGTGGCCGAGTCCCCGCGCGGCTGCCGGATCGAGGTCAGGCTGCCCGGGCAGCGTCAAGGTGACGGTCGGGACATTTGTCACAAGTCCGACACAGAGCCCGACGAAGATCGCTAGAGGATTTGGCCGAGTCCATGTCCGCTTTTGCCCTGTTTTGAGCCCTGTTCGGTGCCGATCGCTTCCCCTCGGATGCGGCTTCCTAACGCACATTTTCAGCCAAAGTGCAGGTCAGGACTGTGATCTGGGCGACGCCTGGGCCCCGGGGACTGCGCGATCACCGGTCAGGGGCGTAGCCTTAATCCCCGCTGTCCAAACATCCCAAAAGGAAGCGGAAGAGGGCGGTTGCCGCCGTGTCGCCACAGTCCCCCGAAACACCCAACAGCTCGGCAAGTTCCACTGGCTTCGGCCCCAATGAGTGGCTCGTCGACGAGATCTACCAGCAGTACCTCCAGGACCCGAACTCGGTCGACCGAGCCTGGTGGGACTTTTTCGCCGACTACAAGCCCGGTACCGAGGTGACCCCAGTGACCCAGGCCGCGACCCAGGCCGGCTCCGCGCCGACCCCTGCCGCTGCCCCCGCGCCCGCTGCTGCTGCTGCGCCCGCACCCGCCGCACCCGCCGCTCCGGCCGCCCCGGCCCCGGCTCCGGCTCCGGCCGCCGCCCCGGCGCCGCTCGCCGCCGCGCCGCCGGCCCCCAAGGCCGCGCCGGCCC
>NZ_JBHUAF010000447.1:0-6666 GCF_042789895.1 Kitasatospora sp. NPDC056783 | reverse complement strand
TTTGGCACGCTGTTGAGTTCTCAAGGAACGGACGCTTCCTTCGGACTGCCTTCCAGCAGGCCCTCCGGGCTTCGTTCTTTCGTGTTTCCAGCTTATCAGATGTTTTCCGCTCCGTTTTCCGGAGTTTCATTCATCCGATCCGCTTTCGCCTTTCGGCGCTCCCGAACTCTACCAGAGTTTCTCGGTCCGTTTTCCCCGGTCGTTCTCGAATTCAAATTCGAGCCCGTTTCCGAGGGGCCGTCCCGTGGGGCAACCCGGAGAACATTACGCACCGGGTCGCCCCACGTCAAACCAGCGTCAGCCGGTGTTGAGCGAGCGTCAGACCTCGACCACGACCGGCAGGATCATCGGCCGGCGGCGGTAGTTGTCCGCGACCCACTTGCCGACGGTCCGGCGGACCAGCTGCTGCACCTGACGGGGGTCCAGCACGCCGTCGCTCGCCGAACGGTCCAGCGCTTCCTGGAGCTTCGAGACCACCGGGACGAACGCGTTGTCGTCGATGCCGGAGCCACGGGCCTGGATGGTCGGGCCGCCGACGATCTTGCCGTTGGCCGAGTCGACCGCGACGAAGACCGAGATGAAGCCCTCCTCGCCGAGGATCCTGCGGTCCTTGAGCGAGGCCTCGGTGATGTCGCCGACCGAGGAACCGTCCACGTAGACGTAGCCGGCCTGCACCTTGCCGACGATCCGGGCGACGCCGCCCTCGAGGTCGACGCAGACGCCGTCCTCCGCGATGACCACGCGGTTGCGCGGCACCCCGGTGGCGATGCCCAGCTCGGCGGCCGCGCGCAGGTGGCGCCACTCGCCGTGGACCGGCATCAGGTTGCGCGGCTTGCAGATGTTGAAGAAGTAGAGCAGCTCGCCCGCCGAGGCGTGGCCTGAGACGTGCACCTTGGCGTTGCCCTTGTGCACGACCTTGGCGCCCCAGCGGGTCAGGCCGTTGATCACCCGGTAGACGGCGTTCTCGTTGCCCGGGATGAGCGAGGAGGCCAGGACGACGGTGTCGCCCTCGACGATGCGGATCTGGTGGTCGCGGTTGGCCATCCGGGACAGCGCCGCCATCGGCTCGCCCTGCGAACCGGTGCAGATCAGCACGACCTCCTTGTCCGGCAGGTCGTCCAGCTGCTTGACGTCCACGATCATGTTGCCGGGCACCTTCAGGTAGCCGAGGTCCCGGGCGATGCCCATGTTGCGGACCATCGAGCGGCCGACGAAGGCGACCTTGCGCTTGTACTCGTGGGCGGCGTCCAGCACCTGCTGGATGCGGTGCACGTGGCTCGCGAAGGAGGCCACGATGATGCGCTTGTCGGCGTTCGCGAAGACGTTGCGCAGCGCCGCCGAGATGTCCCGCTCGTGCGGGATGAACCCGGGGACCTCGGCGTTGGTGGAGTCCACCAGCAGCAGGTCCATGCCCTCCTCCGCCAGCTTGGCGAAGGTCGGCAGGTCGGTCAGGCGACCGTCCAGCGGCAGCTGGTCCATCTTGAAGTCACCGGTGGCCACGACCATGCCGGCGGGGGTGCGGACCGCCACCGCGAGGGCGTCCGGGATGGAGTGGTTGACCGCGATGAACTCGCAGTCGAAGGGGCCGATGCGCTCGCGCTCGCCCTCCTTGACCTCCAGCACGTACGGCCGGATGCGGTGCTCGGCGAGCTTGGCCTCGATCAGCGCCAGGGTCAGCTTGGAGCCGATCAGCGGGATGTCCGGGTTCTCCCGCAGGAGGAACGGGACGGCGCCGATGTGGTCCTCGTGCCCGTGGGTGAGGACGATGCCGTCGACCTTGTCGAGGCGGTCCCGGATGTAGCTGAAGTCCGGGAGGATCAGATCCACGCCGGGCTGCTCGTCCTCGGGGAAGAGGACGCCGCAGTCGACGATCAGGATGCGGTCCCCGTACTCCAGGACCGTCATGTTGCGGCCGATCTCGCCGAGGCCGCCGAGCGGGGTGATCCGGAGGGCGCCCTCCTTCAGGGCCGGGGGGGCGCCGAGCTCGGGGTGCGGGTGGCTCAAAAGACTCTCCTCACGACGCACGCCATATGCCCGGGGTCCTCCCCCTGGAGACATATGGCGCGCGTACTCAGTGTCGTTTTCCTACTGGGTCTGTGCTCTCGCGCCTGCGGTCCGGTCCAGCGGCGGACCCGGGTGGGTCCGGCGAGCCGGGGCGCGCACGTCGTCGTCTGCTACAGGTGTACCCCGCCGGCGGCGAGATCCTCCTTCAATCGCGCGACCTCCTCGGCCGTCGCGCCCACCAGCGGCAGGCGCAGCGGTCCTGCGGGCAGGCCCTGGAGCTCCAGGGCCGCCTTGGTGAGGATCACGCCCTGGGTGCGGAACATACCGCTGAACACCGGCAGCAGGCGCTGGTGGATGCTGGTGGCCTTGACCACATCGCCCGCCAGGAAGGCCTCGATCATCGCCCGGAGGTCGCCGGCCACCACGTGCCCGACGACGCTGACCACGCCGACGGCTCCGACGGACAGCAGCGGCAGGTTGAGGACGTCGTCGCCGGAGTACCAGGCGAGGTCGGCCCGGGCGATGGCCCAGGCCGCGGCGCCGAGGTCGCCCTTGGCGTCCTTGTTGGCGACGATCCGCGGGTGCTCGCCGAGCCGGACCAGCGTCTCGTGGCTCAGCGCGACCCCGCTGCGGCCCGGGATGTCGTACAGCATGACCGGCAGCCCGGTCGCGTCGGCGACGGCGACGTTGTGCCGGTACAGGCCCTCCTGCGGGGGCTTGCTGTAGTACGGCGTGACGACCAGCAGGCCGTCCGCTCCGGCGGCCTCCGCCTGTCGGGCCAGCTCGACGCTGTGGTGGGTGTCGTTGGTGCCGACGCCGGCCACCACGTGGGCGCGGTCCCCGACCGCCTCGACCACGGCGCGGACCAGCTGGGCCTTCTCGGCGTCGCTGGTGGTCGGGGACTCGCCGGTGGTGCCGTTGACGACGAGGCCGTCGTTGCCGGAGTCGACGAGGTGCGTGGCGAGGCGCTGGGCGCCGTCGAGGTCGAGGCCGCCGTCGGCGGTGAACGGGGTGACCATCGCGGTCAGGACCCGGCCGAACGGCGTCTGGGGGGTGGAGGTCGGAGCCATGGGTCCAAAGCTACTCGTAGGCGGTGGGGCGTCCCCCATGCCGGTCCGGTGTTCGGACAGTCGAACCGCGTCGGTGGCACTGACGTGGGATTCCGGTGCTGCCCGCTCGGGGGTTCGGGCAGCACCGGAATCCGTGTTCACGAATGTAGGGAGCGGCTGGAAAAGCCGCAATCCAGACATGCCAGACACTCTGCCCGTATGCCTGTCGCCCCAGGTCAGGGGGCGACTCGGCCGTGCTTCTCGAAGGCCGCATGGGTGAGCGGCATGAGCCGGGCCCACTGCTCCTCCATCCGCTCGGCGACCATCTCGATCTCGCGCTGCGGGAAGGACGGCACCGTGGCGTTCTCCCGCTTGGTGCGCAGCGACAGGAAGTGCATCAGCGAACGCGAGTTGCAGGTCGCGTACATCGAGGAGAACAGGCCCACCGGCAGCACCGCGCGCGCGACCTCTCGGGCCACGCCCGCGGCCAGCATCTCCTGGTAGCGGGCGTAGGACTCGCGGTACGCGGCCTCCATCGCCTCGGTGGTGGTCCGGTGCTGCTCCGGCGTGCCGTCGTGGAACTCGTACTTGCCGGGGCGGCCCTGCTGGACCAGCTTGCGGTCCTCGCCCGGGACGTAGAAGACCGGCTGGAGCTCGCGGTAGCGGCCGGACTCCTCGTTGTACGACCAGCCGCTGCGGTGCCGGTGGAACTCCCGGAACACGAAGATCGGCGCGCTGATGAAGAAGGTCATCGAGTTGTGCTCGAACGGCGTGCCGTGCCGGTCGCGCATCAGGAAGTTGATCAGGCCCTTGGACTTCTCCGGGTCCTGCTGGACGGCTTCCAGGGACTGCTCGCCCGCGGTCGAGACCCGGGCCGCCCAGATGACGTCCGAGTCGGCGGCGGCGCTGCGGACCAGCTCCACCGTCACGTCGCTGCGGAAGCTGGGGGCCGTCGGTTCGTCGCTCACGCGTTACTCCTTGCGGGTTCGGTGCTGTGCAGCTTGATGGCGTGCTGCATGGTCTTGCGGGCGCGCGGGGTGTCGCCGGCGTCGGCGTAGGCCACGGCGAGGCGGAACCAGACCCGCCAGTCGCCCGGCGCGTCCTGCGCCTCGGCCTGGCGGCGGGCGAACACCGCGTCGGCCGAGGCCCGGTCGATCCGTCCGCCCTTGCTGCGGTTCAGCTCGTCCACCGGCAGGCCGCCCTCGGCCTCCAGCTCGCGGGCCATCAGCTCACTGGCCCTGCCGAAGCGGACGGTCTGGCGCAGGAACCAGACGCCGATCACCGGGATCACGAAGGCGCAGATCCCGATGCCGATGCCGAGCGGCTTGCCGGTGGCGACCAGCTGGACGCCCTCCCCCACGCAGACGAGGGCGACCAGCAGCAGCACACCGGACAGGACGAAGAAACCGGTACGCGAGGTCATCGGACACTCCCTGGGTTCGACACTGTCACAGGTCCAGGAAGTGTTCGAGGCCGAAGGTCAGCCCCGGCGTCCCCACGACCTTGCGCGCGCCCAGCAGGATGCCCGGCATGAAGCTGCTGTGGTGCAGCGAGTCGTGCCGGATGGTGAGCGTCTCGCCGGTGTCGCCGAACATCACCTGCTGGTGGGCGAGCAGGCCGCGCAGCCGTACCGCGTGCACCGGCACCCCGTCCACGTCGGCGCCGCGCGCGCCGGGCAGGCTGTGGGTGGTCGGGTCCTGCTGCGGCGGGCGGCCGGCCTCGGCCCGGGCGGCGGCGATCAACTGGGCGGTGCGGGTGGCCGTGCCGCTGGGGGCGTCGGCCTTGCGGTCGTGGTGCAGCTCGACCACCTCGACCGACTCGAAGTAGCGGGCGGCGATCTGCGAGAACTTCATGCCGAGGATCGCGCCGATCGAGAAGTTCGGGGCGATCAGCAGGCCGAGCTCCGGGGCCTCGTCCAGCCAGCCGCGGACGGTGGCGAGCCGCTCGTCCGTCCAGCCGGTGGTGCCGGTGACCACGTGGACGCCGTGGTGCAGGCAGTGGTCCAGGTTGCCCATCACCGAGTCCGGGTGGGTCAGCTCGACGGCGACCTGGGCGCCGGCCTCGGTCAGTTCCGCCAGGTCGGAGCCGCGGCCGAGGGCGGCCACCAGCTCCAGGTCCGGCGCGGCCTCGACGGCCTTGACCGCCTCGGAGCCGATCCGTCCCTTGGCGCCGATCACGGCGACACGCAGCGTCATAGCGAAGTTCCTCTCACCAGCAGGTTCAGACCAGCAGATCGGCGAGCTTGGCGGCCCGCTTGTCGTTGACCGGGCCGATCAGGGCGAGCGACGGCCGGTACGCGCCCAGCACATCACGCGCCACCGCGTGGACGTCCTCCAGGGTCACCGCCGCGATCCGCTCCAGCATCTCGTCCACCGACAGGTGGTGCCCGTAGCTGAGCTCGGCCTTGCCGATCCGGTTCATCAGCGAACCGGTGTCCTCCATGCCGAGCACCGTGGAGCCGGAGATCTGGCCGATCGCCCGCCCCAGCTCCTCCTCGGTGATGCCCTCCTCGACCACCTTGGCCAGCTCGGCGCGGCAGATCCGCAGCACCTCCTCGACCCGCTTGGGCTGGCAGCCGGCGTAGATGCCGAACAGGCCGCTGTCCGCGTAGGACGAGGAGTACGAGTAGACCGAGTACGCCAGGCCCCGCTTCTCGCGGACCTCCTGGAACAGCCGGGAGCTCATCCCGCCGCCGAGCGCCGCGTTGAGCACGCCCATCGCCCAGCGGCGCTCGTCGTGCCGCGGCACCCCGGGCACGCCCAGCACCAGGTGGGCCTGCTCGGTGGAACGGTTGAGCACCTCGACCTTGCCGGCCGTGCGCAGCGCCTTGACGCCGCGGCGGGCCTCGGCCGGGGCCGCGGTGGAGGCCGCCAGCACCGGCGCGAAGGCCTGCTCGACCTGCTTGACCACCTTGCGGTGGTCGAGGTTGCCGGCCGCGGCGACGACCAGCTGCTCGGGCCGGTAGCGGCGGCGGTAGAAGCCGGCGATCTGGTCCCGGGTGAGGGTCCGGATGGTCTCCTGGGTGCCGAGGATCGGGCGGCCGAGCGGACCGCTGCCGTAGATCACCTTGGCGAACAGGTCGTGCACCACGTCGCCCGGGTCGTCCTCGGCCATCGCCATCTCCTCGAGGATGACGCCGCGCTCGGCCTCCACGTCCTCGGTGCGGATCAGCGAGCCGGTGAGCATGTCGCAGACCACGTCGATGGCCAGCGGCAGGTCGGTGTCCAGGACCCGGGCGTAGTAGCAGGTGTTCTCCTTCGCGGTGAAGGCGTTCATCTCGCCGCCGACCGCGTCCAGGGCCGCCGAGATGTCCAGCGCGCTGCGCCGCTCGGTGCCCTTGAAGAGCAGGTGCTCCAGGTAGTGGGTCGCGCCGTTGAGCTGCGGGGTCTCGTCCCGCGAGCCGACGCCGACCCAGATGCCGAAGGTCGCGGAGCGAACCGTCGGCAGGGTCTCGGTGACGACCCGCAGGCCGCCGGGGAGGACGGTGCGGCGCACCGTGCCGGCGCCGTCGACGCCCTTGAGCAGGGTCCGGGTGGTGCCGGGACGCTGCGTTACCGCCGGGGCCTGCGCCACGGGGGGTACCTCCAGAGGAAACGCACGTGCGGAACGGCAC
>NZ_JBHUAF010000446.1:0-6734 GCF_042789895.1 Kitasatospora sp. NPDC056783 | reverse complement strand
GCGCGGGGAGCCGGGAGCCGGGAGCCGGGAGCCGGGAGCCGGGAGCCGGGAGCGCGGGACGGCGGCCCGGCCGACGTCCCGCGCGGGGACCGGAGATCGCCCGATCGGGGGATGGCGGCGATCATGACAGTGCCGACGTCACCCGGGCGAGGCGGTCCGCCGAGAGGGCGAAGCCCTTGGCGGGGTTGCGGAAGGAGTAGCGGCCGTCGTTGATCCGGTGGCCGTCGCCGGTCGTCGTCCAGGTCGTCGGGCCGTAGTGGCCGTGGTCCTCCAGCATCGCCGCCGCGAGCAGTTCGGGCTTCTCGACGGTGGTCCGGGCGCGCAGCGCGGCCGCCACCCGCTCGACGGCCGCGGCGGGTGCGGCCACGTCTCCGAACGCGGGCAGCAGGAGGAGCAGGCGACTGTCGGCGTCGGTGGTGCTGCCGCCGTCCAGGCCGTTGTCGGCGGCGGATGCCAGCTCGGGCCAGGACAGTCCGGGGCCCATGAAGTGGACGTCGTCCCGTGCGAGCAACTCGGCGCGGTCCCAGGCGGGGTGGTGCAGCAGGTAGTCGGTGCCCGGGGCCTCCTCGTCGTTGCGGTAGACGACGTACAGGCGGCCGCCGGCGACCGGGACGGTGAAGGTGGGCCAGTCCGCGCGTTCGGACAGGTCGCGGTGGAACCTGTTCGAGGCGTGGTCCGCGCCGATGAGAAGCCTTCTGGCCCGCTTGCCCTGCAGGCAGGGGTGGAGGTGTCCCAGCCAGAAGCGGGGCTCGTCGAGAACCTCGGGCAGGTGGGCGAGAGGGCCGCCGTCGTAGCCGGGGAGCCGGTCCGGGTGCAGGTCTGCGCTGGTCGTCACGGCCACATCATGCCGCCGGGCCGTGGCGGTGCGCAGGGAGTCGGCCGGGCCGGCATCCCGCGCGAGGACCGCCCACCCCGCCGCCCGGGCGGCGGGGGCCGGGGGGCACCATGGACCGCATGCACTCCGACCACTACGCGCCGACGACCACCCTCCTCGGGCTCCTGCCGCGCGGCCGGGGCCAGGGCGCGCTGATCGCCGCCGAGGACCGGTCCTCGGTCGCCGACCTGGTCCACGGCTGCGTCCGCTGGGAGTGGCGCTGGGACCGGCAGGTCGACTCCCGGCACGTCTACCTCGCCCGGCTGATCCGGGACCTGGAGCTTCCGCTCGGCCCGGTGATCGAGCTGCTGGCCCGTGACGAGGACACCCGCCGACGGGCCGCCGGCGTGCTGGAACCGCTGGCGCTCGGCGGCTCGGCGGAAGCAGAGGAGGCCCTGCGGACGGACGTTCGGGAGACCGGGGCATCCCCGACCGCGCCCGACGAGGAGCGGGACATCGAGGAGCGGGGCAAGGCGGAGCGGGGCAACGAGGAGCGGGGCAAGGCGGAGCGGGGTAACGAGGAGCGGGACCTCCCCACTCTCGTCGCCGCGTTGGAACAGCACTGGGTGGACCGGACCTGGTGCGGCCCGGCCTCCCTCGCCCGCGGGCTGGCCCGGTTCGGCCCGGAGGCCGCCGGGGCCGTCTCCCTGCTGCGCCGCTTCTGGCTCGCCACCCCGCACTCGTACGAGCGCCCCGCCTACCTGGAGGCGCTGGCGGCGATCGGAGCCGCAGGCCTGGCCGAGGCCTACGTCGAGTCGCTCTGGGACTGCGAACCGGCCGCCCGGCTCCTCGCCGTCGAGCACGCCCCCGACCGCCCCGACGCGCTGCGCAGGATCGCCGAGCTCCGCGACGATCCGATCGAGGACCCGGCGGTCCGGGAGGCCGCCACGGCCCGGCTGGTCCGGCATGGCTGAGGACACGGAAAGCCACTCCTACCGCCCGGTGGACACCCTCCTCGGCCTGCTCCAGCGCGGCCGGGGCCTCGGCGCGTTGCGGGCCGCCGACGACCCCACCGCCGCCGCCGACGCCGTCTACGCCTGTGTCCGTACGGACTGGCGCTGGGACTGGCTGGTCGACGAGCACCGCGTCTACCTCGCCCGCCTGCTCCGGGACCTCGCCCTCCCGCTCGCCCCGGTCGCCGAGGCCCTGGCCGCCGCCGACGGCCACGGCGCCGAGGAGGTCGCCGGCGTCCTCGAACTGCTGGCCCTCGACGGCTCCGCCGAGGCCCGGGAGGTCCTGCGGGCGTACATCCGCGAGGGCGGGCGGTGGCTGCCCGTCCTGGAGTCCCTCTCCGGGAGCTGGCCGGTGGAGTGGTGGGAGGACCTGGCCGACACCGCCCGGGCACGCCTCACGGACGGCGACGACCCGACGCCCTGGGCGAAGGCCTGGGAGCACTGGGGCGTCGCGATCCCCACCCCGGACCGCACGCCCCCGAAGCCCCGCCCGTCGGCCGGGCTGACGAACGCGGAGCTCCTGGAGGCGATCGCCACCGGATCCGAGGACCGCCGGGAGGACGCCCTGTACGTCCTCCACCACGACCGTGACCCCGAGCCCGGCCTGGTCCCGCTCGTCCCGTCCCTCGGCACGGCGGACGGCAGGCACTCCCTGCCCCTGGTGACCGGCCTCCTGGCGAAGCTCGGCGCCCACGCCATGCCCGCCGCCCGCGCGTGGGCCGCCTCGGACACCCGCTGGCTGGCCTGGGAGGGGCTGCGGGTGCTGTCCGAACACGGGGAGCCCCAGGACGTCCCGGTGCTCCTCGCCCGGCTGGAGCGGGACTGGGCGGGCCGCACCTGGTGCGGCCCGATGTTCATGGCACGGGGCCTGGGCCGCCACGGGCCCGAGGCCGCCGGGGCTGTCCCCCTGCTGCGCGGCTTCTGGGTGAGCACCCCGCACCCGTACGAGCGCCCCGCCTACCTCCGGGCGCTGGCCGCCATCGACCCCGCCGGGCTGGACGAGGCGTACGTCGAATCGCTCTGGGACTGCCAGGCCGAGGCCCGTCTCCTCGCCGTCGAGCACGCCCCCGACCGCCCCGGCCTGCCGGAGCGCCTCGCCCACCTGCGGGACGATCCGCTGGAGTCCCCCGAGGTCCGGGAGGCCGCCGGAGCGCGACTCGCCGGGCCGGCCTGGGACGCCGCCGGCGACGCGAGGCAAGCCCCGCGAGGGGGCTAGAGTAGACGGGTGAACGCGTGAGTGACGGTCCGGGCCCCGAGAGGTGCTCCGGGCCACATCCATTTCCAGGGGCATCCCCTGTGACCTGCGCGTTCGCCGGCCCACCCGACCAGCACCAGAGCCTCCGGAGGCCCCGCCTTGAGCGATCAGCCGTTCGCGCATCTGCACGTCCACACCGAGTACTCGATGCTGGACGGTGCCGCCCGGCTGAAGCAGATGTTCAAGGAGGTCGAGCGCCTCGGCCAGACCCATGTCGCCATGACCGACCACGGCAACATGTACGGCGCCGCCGAGTTCCACAAGCAGGCCACCGCCGCGGGCATCACCCCCGTCATCGGCATCGAGGCGTACGTCGCCCCGGAGTCCCGCTCGAACACCAAGCGCATCCTGTGGGGCCAGCCGCACCAGAAGCGGGACGACGTCTCGGCGTCCGGCGCGTACACCCACAAGACCATCTGGGCCCGGAACAAGGAGGGCCTGCACAACCTCTTCAAGCTGACCTCGCGCTCGTACGCCGAGGGCTGGCTGGTGAAGTGGCCCCGGATGGACAAGGAGCTGATCTCCGACCTGTCCGACGGCCTGATGGCCACCACCGGCTGCCCCTCCGGCGAGGTGCAGACCCGGCTGCGCCTCGGCCAGTTCGACGAGGCGCTGAAGTCCGCCGCCGACTACCAGGACATCTTCGGCAAGGAGAACTACTTCCTGGAGCTGATGGACCACGGTCTCGACATCGAGAAGCGGGTCCGCGACGGGCTGCTGGAGATCAGCAAGAAGCTGAACATCCCCCCGGTCGTCACCAACGACTCGCACTACACCACCGAGGCCGACGCCGGCGCGCACGACCTGCTGCTCTGCGTGCAGACCGGCAAGAACCTCTCCGACCCGGACCGCTTCCGCTTCGACGGCACCGGCTACTACATCAAGTCCGCCGCCGAGATGTACGCGCTGGACTCCTCGGACGCCTGGCAGGAGGGCTGCCGCAACAGCCAGCTCCTGGTCGCCTCGCGGGTCGACACCGAGGGCATGTTCAAGTTCAAGAACCTGATGCCCCGCTTCCCGATCCCGGAGGGCTTCGAGTCCGAGGCGGACTTCTTCAAGTCCAAGGTCTGGGAGGGCATGGACTGGCGCTTCCCGGGGGGGTACGACGAGGAGCACAAGAAGCTCGCCGAGTACGAGATGGACACCATCATCCAGATGGGGTTCCCGGCGTACTTCCTCGTGGTCGCCGACTTCATCATGTGGGCCAAGAGCCAGGGCATCGCGGTGGGCCCCGGCCGTGGTTCGGCGGCCGGCTCGCTGGTCGCGTACGCGATGGGCATCACCGACCTCGACCCCATCCCGCACGGCCTGATCTTCGAGCGCTTCCTCAACCCCGAGCGCATCTCCATGCCCGATGTCGACATCGACTTCGACGAGCGCCGGCGCGGCGACGTGATCCGCTACGTGACGGAGAAGTGGGGCTCCGACAAGGTCGCCATGATCGTCACGTACGGCACCATCAAGGCGAAGGCCGCCATCAAGGACTCCTCCCGGGTCCTCGGCTACCCGTACGCGATGGGCGACCGGATCACCAAGGCGATGCCGCCGGACGTCATGGGCAAGGGCATCCCGCTGTCCGGCATCACCGACTCCTCGCACCCGCGCTACGGCGAGGCCGGCGAGATCCGCGGCCTGTACGAGAGCGACCCGGACGTCAAGAAGGTCATCGACACCGCGCGCGGCATCGAGGGCCTGATCCGCCAGCCCGGCGTGCACGCGGCCGGCGTCATCATGTCCGCCGAGCCGCTGACCGACCACATCCCGGTCTGGACCCGGCACACCGACGGCGTCACCATCACGCAGTTCGACTACCCGACTTGTGAGGGCCTCGGCCTTCTCAAGATGGACTTCCTCGGCCTGCGCAACCTGACGATCATGGACGACGCCGTCAAGGCGATCGAGAAGAACAAGGGCGAGAAGATCGAGCTGCTCAAGCTGCCGCTCGACGACAAGCCGACCTACGAACTCCTCGCCCGCGGCGACACGCTCGGCGTCTTCCAGCTCGACGGCGGCCCCATGCGCTCGCTGCTGCGGCTGATGAAGCCCGACAACTTCGAAGACATCTCCGCCGTCCTCGCGCTGTACCGTCCGGGCCCGATGGGCGTCAACTCCCACACGAACTACGCGCTGCGCAAGAACGGGCAGCAGGACATCACCCCGATCCACCCGGAGCTGGAGAAGCCCCTGGAGGAGGTGCTCCGGCCGACGTACGGCCTGATCGTCTACCAGGAGCAGGTGCAGAAGGCCGCGCAGATCCTGGCCGGCTACTCGCTCGGCCAGGCCGACCTGCTGCGCCGGGCGATGGGCAAGAAGAAGAAGGAGATCCTGGAGGCGGAGTTCGTCCCCTTCCAGAAGGGCTGCCGCGAGCGCGGCTACTCCGACGCGGCGATCCAGGCCGTGTGGGACGTCCTGGTCCCCTTCTCCGGCTACGCGTTCAACAAAGCGCACACCGCCGGGTACGGGCTGGTCTCGTACTGGACGGCCTACCTCAAGGCCAACTACCCGGCCGAGTACATGTCCGGGCTGCTCACCTCGGTCAAGGACGACAAGGACAAGTCCGCGGTCTACCTCAACGAGTGCCGCAAGATGGGCATCCAGGTGCTGCCGCCGGACGTCAACGAGTCGGACTCGGACTTCACCCCGCACGGTGACACCCTGGTCCGCTTCGGCCTCACCGCCATCCGCAACGTCGGTGGGCCGGTGGTCGATTCGATGATCCGGACCCGGAAGGCGAAGGGGAAGTTCGCGTCGTTCCCGGACTTCCTGGACAAGGTGGAGTCGGTGGTCTGCAACAAGCGGACCGTCGAATCGCTGATCAAGGCCGGCGCCTTCGACTCGCTCGGGCACACCCGCAAGGGGCTGAGCGCGCAGTTCGAGCCGATGATCGACAACGTCGTCGGGGTCAAGCGCAAGGAGGCCGAGGGGCAGTTCGACCTCTTCGGCGGCGACGCCACCGCGGACGAGCCGAGCTTCGGGCTGGACGTCGTGTTCTCCGAGGAGGAGTGGGAGAAGTCCTTCCTGCTCACCCAGGAGCGGGAGATGCTCGGCCTGTACGTCTCCTCGCACCCGCTGCACGGCATCGAGCACGTGCTCGCCGACAAGGCGGACTGCGCGGTCGCCGACCTCGCGGAGCGGCCGGACGGGACGATCGTCACCATCGGCGGCATCATCTCGGGCCTCCAGCGGAAGATGACCAAGCAGGGCAACGCCTGGGCGATCGCGACCGTCGAGGACCTGGCGGGCTCGATCGACTGCATGTTCTTCCCGGCCAGCTACCAGCTGGTGTCCTCGCAACTGGTCGAGGACGCGGTCGTGTTCGTGCGCGGCAAGCTGGACAAGCGGGAGGACGTGCCGCGGCTGATGGGCATGGAGCTCTCCGTCCCGGACCTCTCCAACGCGCACGCGGACGCGCCGATCATCATCAACATCCCGAGCGGGAAGGTCACCCCGCCGCTGGTGGCCCGGCTCGGCGAGGTGCTGGGGAGCCACCGGGGCAGCACCGAGGTGCGGGTGCGGCTGGAGAGCCGCAACAAGACGACGGTGCTGCGGCTGGACCGGCACCGGGTGAAGTCGGACCCGGCGCTGTTCGGTGACCTCAAGCAGCTGCTCGGGCCGAGCTGCCTGGCGGTGTAGGCGCGGGGCCTTCGGAGGG
>NZ_JBHUAF010000445.1:0-6753 GCF_042789895.1 Kitasatospora sp. NPDC056783 | reverse complement strand
GGGTCGGACCCGGCCGGGGACGCGAGCGGCTACAGGTGGACGTCGGAGACCTCGAAGGTCTGGACGCCGGAGCCGCCGCAGTACGACCGGAAGCGGCCGCCGTTCATCACCGTGTCCGCGTGGTACCGGTAGCGCTGGTACCGGTAGCGCTGGCCGCCGCCCCCGGCCCGGGGGTGGCGTTCTTCGTCAACTGTCGAAATAGCGGCGAGCCCAGCCCACGACGGGCCCGACCCGGCAGGTCCGGTGGCGAACCGGTGGACGGCCTGTGCGCTCGGGACGGGGCTCACGGGCCGGCCGGCGCCGCCCGCGGATCGGGCGGTGCGGTGGAGCCGCGCAGGTCCGTCGTAGTGGCGCCCAGCACGACGACGGCGCCCAGGCACAGCAGGCCACCGCTGACCAGGGCCACCGCTCCTGACGTGGCGTCCGCGACGAGGCCGCCGCGCATGCTGCCGACATCGGGCCCCGCCTGTCCGACGATCTGTTCGGCGGCGCTCACCCGGCCGAGCAGTTCGGGCGGGGTGTGGGTCTGGACGACGGTGCTCCGGGAGACCACGGAGACGGTGTCGGCGGCGCCGGCCACGGCGAGGAAGGCCAGCCCGGCCCAGGGGTCTGGCGTCAGTCCGAACAGCGCCAACGAGACGCCCCAGACGGCCGATCCGCCGAGCATGACCAGGCCGGGGCGGGGCAGCCGGGTGAAGACCCCGGAGAACAGCGACGCCGTGACGCCGCCGACGGCGACGGCCGTGAGGAACAGCCCGAGGGTGCGGGGGTCGCCGCCGAACCGTTCGGCGTTGACCAGGGGGAACAGGCTGGTGGGCATCGACAGCACGGTGGCCGCCAGATCGGTGAGCAGGGCCCCGCGGATGACGGGGGTGCGCACCAGGAAGGCCAGGCCGTCGAGCACTCCGCGCAGGCCCGGCCGTGCGGGCTCGTCCCCGGGGTCCGTCCTCGGCAGGCCGAACGCGCCGTAGAGCGCGGCGGTGAAGGTCAGGGCGTCGACCAGGTAGCAGGCGCCGACCCCCAGCCGGCCCACGAGCAGTCCGCTCAGTGCGGGGCCGAGCAGCATGGAGGCCTGGAACGCGATTCCTCGCAGTGCCAGACCCGCGGCCAGCTGGTGCTTGGGCAGCAGGTGCGGGATGAAGGTGCGCGAGGCGGGGCCGCTGCCCGCGACGAAGCAGGACTGGAGGGCGACCAGCGCCAGGACGCCGGCGGCGGGAACGTTCCCGAGGAAGCCCTGGACCGCGAGGAGGATCGAACACGCGGCCTGTCCTCCGAGCGCGAGCAGGTAGAACCTGCGACGGTCCACCCGGTCGACGAGCGATCCGGCGAACAGTCCGAGCGCGATGAGCGGGACCGCCTGGGCCAGTCCGACGGCGCCCGTCCAGGTGGGGCTCTCCGTCGACTGCCAGACCTGGAAGATGACGGCGACGAGCGTCATCTGGTTGCCGAAACCGGACAGGGCCTGCCCGATCCACAGCCGCCGGAACGCCGGTGACGACCGTAACGGGGTCACGTCGATCAGGGTGCGCCTCAGTCCCATGCCGGGTCCTGCGCCAGCTTCCCGGCGATCCGGTCGCGGAAGCTCCTGCGCTCCAGGGCCCGCTCGATGTCGGTGACGACCCGGGAGAGCGGGTAGGGGATCTCCGCCTCAAGGTCGGCGATCGCGGCCTCGGTGGCCCGCCATTCCGCCGCCAGCCGGTCGACGACGCCGCGCGCCCGGTCGGTGAGCGCGACCTTCCTGGTGCGCGCGTCGTCGCCGACGACAGTGTGGACCCAGCCGGCCTCGCGCATCGCGGCGACCTTCTGGCTGAGCGCCGAGTGGGTGCGCTGGACCGACTCGGCCAGTTCCGCGATGGTCATCGGGCCGTCGGCGTGCAGGCGCAGCAGTTCCATGACGTAGCTGGGCTTGAGCCCGTCGATCCGCCGCTCGGCGTAGACCTGGGCGATGTCGGCGTCCATCGAGGCCTGGAGCAGGCGCAGCGGGCGCCAGAGGCTCTGCCTCGTCGGGTCGGGTGGGTGGGGGGCGGGTGCGCGGGAGTCGTCGGCCATGCGGCGCATCGTAACAGCGCTTGTATAAGTGCTGTTGCTTTTTCATGGGGCGCGAAGGCGTGAGCGCCGGGTGCGCCGGGTGCGCCGGGTGTGGTCCCGGGCGCACTCCGGGCCCTCCCCCGGCCCCCGTCCGCGCCCTCCCGGGGCCTGCCGGGGCTTGCCGGGCGGCCCCGGCGTCCCCACACTGGACTGACTCATAGGGGGGCGCCATGTGGGTGGTACTGATCCTGTTCCTGGTCACGGGGACGGCGCTGGCCGTGGTCCGGCCGCGCGCTCGGGCCGCGCTGCACGAGCTGTACCGGGCCGAACGGCTGGCGGCTGGGCGGAAGTTCGACCTCGGACGGGACGAACTCGCCTGCCTGGCGGGCCACCTGGCGGAGCTGAAGATCCTGGAGATGCACGGCACGGGCCTGCTCGTCGCCTCCCGCTCGGGGGACCTCACCCTGACCACGCCCCCGGCCGGCCCCCAGGGCGTCTTCGAGGAGGAGGCCGCGCGCCAGTTCGGGCCCACCCGCACCCGCGACCTCAGGGAGGTGCTCGCGTCGCTGGACCGGAGCCCGCCGGCCGTGGCCCTGCGCGACCGGCTGCCCGCCGAGGGCCTGCACTACGACGACAAGCTGCGCGACCGGGTGCGGCGGGTCCACGACTGGACGGCCGTGGTTCTCGCCTCGGTGACCGTGGCGGGCGTGGCCTCCCTCGTGATCACGCTCGCGCGGCACGAGAACGGGCTCGTCCCGCTGGTGCCCTTCGCCGCGCTGTTCGCGGCCGCCTGGCTGGTCAACCACCGGATCTGGATGCCCCTGAGCGTGTGGGACCCGCGCACCGGACTCGGCGTCCGCGTGCTCGCCGAAGCCCGGCCGACCGGCCGCAGGTACGGACCGGCGGCCGTGGCCCTGGACGGGCTGTCCGCCCTGCCCGCCAAGCACGACCTGCGGATCTGCTACGAAGCCTCCCTCGCCCGGGCGCGCAAGCGCGCCCCCAGCTCCCACTACGGCGTGGGCTTCTGCGGCATGGGCTGCGGAGGAGGCCTCTGAGGGGGGCTTCTGAGGAGGGGACTTCTGACACGGGAGCCCGCGCCGCCCCACGCGCACCGGCGCCCGGGCACGCCCCCTCCGCCCCGCCCCCGGTGCCCGGGGGTTAACCCCACCCCCCGTCCGCCAGCAGCCTCCATGGCTCGCCGTGGCCGCCGTTCCTAGCCTGGATCAGGTCGATCGACCAGCGACGATCCACGAGGGAAGGCAACTCCATGGCACGCCGCCACGACCGTTCCGCGTACGGGCCGACCGGTTCCGCCGCCCCCACCCGGCCCGCGATCGAGTTACGGGCGGTGTGGCGCGATTACGGGCGCGGCCCCGAGACCGTGCACGCGCTGCGCGGCATCGACCTGGCGCTGGGGCACGGCACCTTCACCGCCGTCATGGGCCCCTCCGGGTCCGGCAAGAGCACCTTCCTCCAGTGCGCCGCCGGCCTGGACAAGCCGACCTCCGGCGAGGTGTTCCTCGGCGGTGAGGAGATCACCGGCCTGAGCGAGAACCGGCTGACCGAACTGCGGCGCAGCCGGATCGGGTTCGTGTTCCAGTCGTTCAACCTGCTGCCCTCGCTGAGCGTGCTGCAGAACGTGCTGCTCCCGCTGCGTCTGGCCGGTGAGCGTCAGGACCGCGGCAGGGCAAGGGAGTTGCTCGCACAGGTCGGTCTGGGCGAGCACGCCTCGCGCCGGCCGGGCCAGCTGTCCGGCGGCCAGCAGCAGCGGGTGGCGATCGCGCGGGCGCTGGTCACCCGCCCGGACGTGGTGTTCGCGGACGAGCCGACGGGCGCGCTGGACACCGGCACCGCGCACGAGGTGCTGACCCTGCTGCGGGACGCGGTGGACACGATGGGCGCGACGGTGGTCATGGTGACGCACGACCCGGTGGCGGCCTCCTTCACCGACCGTGCCGTCTTCCTGGCGGCCGGCGCCCTCGCGGGCGAGCTGGCCCACCCGGATCCGAAGGCCGTCGCCGACCGGATGGTCACGCTCGCCACCGCCCGGCTGGGGGCGGCGGCGTGAGCAACGGACTCGCCCGCGCCTCGGTGCGCTTTCGGCCCGCCTCCTTCGCGGGCACGTTCATCGCCCTGTTCTTCGCCGCGGCGGTCATCATGGCCTGCGGCACCATGCTGCAGACCGGCATCACCGCCACCGTGCCCCCCGTCCGCTATGCGAGCGCGCCGGTC
The DNA here is from genome assembly GCF_042789895.1 of Kitasatospora sp. NPDC056783. Taxonomy (NCBI): domain Bacteria; kingdom Bacillati; phylum Actinomycetota; class Actinomycetes; order Kitasatosporales; family Streptomycetaceae; genus Kitasatospora; species Kitasatospora sp. NPDC056783. The sequence goes on along the minus strand of NZ_JBHUAF010000445.1, from coordinate 2,493 downwards.
GTCGTCGCGGCCGACCCGGACGTCGAGATCGTCCGCAGGACGGGCAAGAAGGAGAAGACCTACGACCGGCCCGTCCCCGGCCGGGCCCGGGTGGACGCCGCCCTGGCGCGGCGCGTCGCCGCGCAGCCCGGTGTGGCGGCGGCCCGCGCGGACTCCGCCTTCCCGCTCCAGCCGGGCGCCGTGACGCCGGGCCTGACCGGGCGCGGGTACGCGGCGCTCGGCATCGCCGGCGGCGCGGACACCCTGGTCGAGGGCCGCGCCCCGGGCGACGGCGAGGTCGTCCTCGACGCCGCCACCGCCGGCGCCGCCCACCTCGCCCCGGGCGCGAGCCTGAGCCTGGTCGCGCCCGGCGGCAGCGGCACCTACCGGATCTCCGGACTGGCCGCGCCGCAGAGCGCCGGCCCCACCGCCTGGTTCGCCGACGACGCCGCCGGCCGGCTCTCCGGCCACCCCGGCCGGGTCGACGCCATCGCCGTCCAGCCGCGCGAGGGCGTCAGCGCCGGGGACCTCGCCCGGCAACTGCGCGACGCGCTGCGCGACACCGCCGGCCGGGACGCCGCCGGGGCCTCCCCCACCGGGCTCAGGGTGGTCACCGGCGACGACCGGGGCTCCGTCGAGCAGCCGGCGCTCGGGGACGGCCGGACGCTGCTCATCGCGATCGGCGGTTCCTTCGGCGGCAGCGCGACCATGACGGCCGTCTTCGTCGTCGTGTCCACCATCGCCCTGGCCACCGGACAACGGGCCCGCGAGTTCGCCCTGCTGCGCGCCGTCGGCGCGACGCCCCGCCAGATCCGCCGCACCATCGCCACGGAGGCGGTGCTGGTGGCCCCCCTCGCCGGCCTGCTCGGCCTGGTCCCGGGAGTGGTCCTGGCCCGGTGGTGGTTCGACGGCCTCGCCTCGCGCGGCGCCGTCCCCCAGGGCGTCGACCTGGACGTCGGCCCGCTGCCCGCGCTCGTCGCCGTCGCCACCTGCCTGCTCGCCGCACTCGCCGCCGGTCACCTGGCCGCCCGGCGGGCCTCCAACCTGCGGCCCAGCCAGGCCCTCGGCGAGGCGTCGGTGCCGCCGGCCCGCATGGGTGTGGTGCGGGCGCTCCTCGGTGTGGTCGCCATCGTCGGCGGCGTGGTGCTGACCGTGGTCGCGGCGAGCCTGGACGGCGAGAACGCCGCCAGCACCGCGCTCGGCGTGGTCATGTGCTTCCTGCTGGCCATCGCCCTGCTCGGCCCCTGGGTGGCCCGGGCCGCCGCCGGGGTGCTCGGCCTGCCGCTGCGGGCGGGCGCGGGCGGCGCCGCCGGCTCGCTGGCCGCCGACAACACCCGCGCCAACGCCCGCCGACTGACGTCCGTGCTCACCCCCATCGCGATGGCCACCGCCTTCTGCGGCACCATGCTGTTCATCCAGAGCAGCGTCCAGCACGCCACCGGCGAGCAGGTGCGCGACGGCGTCGTCGCCGACCACGTGCTCGGCTCCCCCGGCCCCGGCCTGCCCGCCACCACCGCCGACCAGGCCGCCCGGGTGCCGGGCGTCGACGCCGCGGTGGGCGTGCTGCGCACCGGCGCCGTCTACCGCTCGGCCGGCAAGCTCCGCTCCGCAGGTGCCCTCGGTGTCTCCGGCGACCCGGCCGCCCTGCCCCGGGTCCTCGACCTGGGGGTGCGGACCGGTTCGCTCGCCGACCTCGCCCGGGGCGCCGACACCGTCGCCCTCGACGTGTCCCTCGCCGACAAGCTCGGCCTCAAGACCGGTGACCGCGCCGCGTTCTGGCTCGGCGACGGCGCCCAGGCCCACCTGACGGTCGTCGCCACCTACGAGCGCGGCCTCGGCTTCGGCCAGCTGGTCCTGCCCCGGGCGGCCGTCGCCGCGCACGCGGGCGTGGCCTACGACAGCCAGGTCCTGGTCGCGGACGCGCCCGGCGCCGACCGCGCCGAGGTCGCCGCCCGGCTGGCGAAGCTGCCCACCGAGGCCTCCGCCTCCGCCGGCGGCACGGCCACGGCCACGGCCACGGCCTACGGACTCACGGTGGCCGACCGCGCCGGGTACGTCGCCCAGACCGACCGCCGGCGCGAGGCCGGCGACTGGGCGAACTCCGTGATGGCGGCCGTGCTCGGTGGCTTCGCGGCGATCACCGCCGCCAACACACTGGTGATGACGGTCCTGGACCGGCGCGGCGAGGTGTCCCTGCTGCGCCTCGCGGGCGCCACCCGCCGTCAGATCCGCGGCATGGTGCGCTGGGAGGCGCTGCTGGTGGCCGCGGCCGGGCTGCTGCTGGGCAGCGGGATCGCCTGGATCACCCTGGTGCCGATCGCCCGGGGCCTCGCGGGCACCGCGCCGTACGTCCCGCCGGGCGCCGCCCTGCCGCTGGCCGCGGCGGCCGTGGTGCTCTGCCTCGCGGCGACGGCCCTGCCGGCCCGGGCCCTGCTGCGGAACCGGCCACTGGCGGCGACCGACTGAGCCGGGGCGAGGCGCCGCGCCGCCGACCCGGTCCGAGGGCCCCGGGGC
>NZ_JBHUAF010000444.1:0-6766 GCF_042789895.1 Kitasatospora sp. NPDC056783 | reverse complement strand
CCGCGCGAGGGGCCGTACGAGCTGCCGATCCCGTCGACGGATCCCTTCGAGCATCCATCTGACCATCCGTCATGGGCAAGCACTGTTCGGCCCGGTGGGTCCTCCCAGGAGGGTGGCGGCGAGGGCGGCGGCCTGAGCGCGGATCTCGGGGATGGCGGTGGACTCCAGGAGGGCGCCGCGGCGAGGGGGGCCGAGTGTCCAGAGCGGGACCGGCGGGGCCCCGGCCGGGGGTCGCAGGCGACCGCCGGGGGTGGTGTGGAAGCCGACACCGGTGGGATCGGGCGCGGCCAGGCCGGCGGCGAGGAGACCGGCGACGAGGGGGTCGTCCAGACGGCGGACATCGTCCTGGGGGCCGGTGCAGTTGACGACGGCGCCCACGCGCAGGGCGCGCCCGTCGCGGAGGCGGACCAGGACGGAGTCCTCGCCCGGCACGGCGTCGGTGACCTCGCCCGGGGTGACCCGGACCCGGCCCGCGCCGATCGCGTCGCGCAGGGCCCGGGCGACGGCCGGGGGGATGCGGTGCCGGTGGACGTTCCACAGGCCGTGGTCGTGGCGGAGGAAGCGGGTGCGGTCGGCGAGGGGCAGCCGCTGCCAGAGCTCGGCGGTGACCGGGCGCAGGCCGTCGATCCCCACCCGCCAGTCGCCGTACTCGCGCCGGCAGGCCGAGATGTGGCTCAGCAGGGTCCGGCGTACCTCGTGGAGGCGCGCGCCCGGCGCGAAGCGCGGCAAGGGCGCGGCGGGCAGCGCTGACTCGGCGTGCGGCTGGGGCAGCAGGCCGTGCCGGGAGATCGCCCGGACGGCGAGGCCCGCGCGGTCGAGGGTGAGGGCCACGTCGACCATGGTCAGGCCGGTGCCGACGAGGAGGACGTCGCCGTCGCGCGGCAGGCCGGCGAGGGCGCCGGGGGCCCAGGGGTCGGGCAGGTAGCGGGGGGAACGGCGCAGGGCCGGCGGGACCCAGGCCTCTCCGGGGGGGAAGTTGCCCAGGGCGAGGACGACCGCCTCGGCCGGCAGGGGCCGGCCGGACTCCAGGGCGAGCGTCACGCCGCGGCCGGTCCGGCGCACACCCACGACCCGCTCGTGGACCCGGTGCAGCCGCCCGGGGCCGGACCGGGCCGCGGCGTCCAGCACGTCGGCGAGGTACTCGCCGTACAGCGCCCGGGGGACGTAGTCGTCGCCGGTGTGGGCGCCGGGGGACCGTCGGGCCAGCCAGCGGACGAAGTGGTCCGGCGCGTCCTGGAAGGCGCTCATCCCGCCGGCCGGGACGTTCAACCGGTGGTGCGCGGCGCTCGTGGAGTAGGCCACCCCCCGGCCGGCGGCGGCCGCCGGATCGATCAGCCGCACCGCCAGGTCGAGCCGCAGCGCGGCGGCCCGGCGGAGCAACTGTGTCGCGGTCAGGGTTCCGGCGGCTCCCGCGCCGACCACGGAGACACGGTGGGGGGCCTCGGGCATCGTTCAGGTCACCTCGGAAGGGGGAGCTCTCTGCCGTCGACGGGGGTCGGTCGGGAGGAACGACCCGGTGCGGCGGTTGTCACTGTAGCCGTCCGGGGCCGAGGGCCCGGGGTGGCGACCTGAAAGTCGATGAGCCGGCGAATGGACACATCTTCGACCAAGGCGCATCTGTTCGAGTGCGAGCCGTTCGGGGGATTCGGCCCAGGGGCTCCTTCGGAGGCGGCATCTGATCGTCATCTCCCGTTACCATCAAGCCAGTTGACATCACATCAGATTGCCCGCGAATGTGGATGTCGCTGCCATCGGTCGAAAACTCGGGGGAGGGTTCCGGATGGCGTACGCGCAGGGCTACGACGTTTCCGACTTCCAGTCCGGCATTCCGGATGATGCGGACTTCGTGTTCATCAAGGCCTCCGAAGGCGGGCGCACCGAGCAGTCGGGGTACGCCGCGAAGGTCGCCGACGCCCGGGGCCGCGGGCTGGTGGTCGGCCACTACCACTTCCTGCACGCGGAGAACCCCGTCGAGGGAGAGATCGAGCACTTCTGCCGGGTGGTCGGCCAGGTGCCGGCCGGCGAACTGCTGGCGCTGGACTTCGAGCCGTACGGGCAGGGCGTCGACGACGCGAGCGCGACCGACGTGAAGAACCGGTGGCTCGCGGCGGTCAAGTCGCGCTACCCGGACAACAGGGTCGGGCTCTACGTCAACCGCGACTACTGGTTCCGCACCGACGACGACTGCGGCGACTTCCTCTGGATCGCCGACTACGTCCAGCCCGGCTCACCGCGGATCCAGGCGGCCTGGAAGTTCCACCAGTACGGCGAGGACCCGCTCGACTCGGACGTCTACAACGGCTCGGCGGCCGACCTGCGGGACTGGGCGGGTGCCCCGGCTCCTCGGCCCGAACCGACGCCTCAGCCGTCACCCGCTCCGGCCCGGTACCGGACGAGCGTCGGCGGACTGCCGTACGGGTACGGCGTGCACGGCGACCAGGTCACCGCGGTCGGTCGGGCACTGGTCGCGGCCGGCTTCGGCCGGCACTACCAGCAGGGCCCCGGGCCGGACTGGTCCGACGCCGACACCCTCAACTACGCCGACTTCCAAAGCAGTCTGGGCTACTCGGGCTCGGATGCCGACGGCGTGCCGGGCGAGACCTCGCTGCGCGAGCTGCTCGGCGGGCCGATCCCGCTGGCGCAGGTGGACCACGGTCATGTGGTCGCCTCGGCGCGCCACGACCCATCCGCGCCGCAGGGTGCCACGACGTACCCCGACGACGTCTACACCGTGCAACTCGCCCTGGTCGCGGAGGGTCTGCTCGACCCGCAGTGGGGTCACGGCTCGTTCGGCACCAGGACCATCGCGGCGTACTCCGCCCTGCAGAGCCGGTACGGCTACTCCGGGCAGCAGGCGGACGGCATCCCCGGCGTCCAGTCCCTGACCCGCCTCGGTGAGGCGCACGGGTTCACCGTGGTCGACTGAGGGGAAGCCGCGTGCGGAGTGGCGCTCAGCCCCTGCTCGGCCGCCGGCGGAAGCACCCGCCCGAACAGTCGATCGACCAATCACGGCTCCCCGAGGGTGAATGACAGCGTTTATGGAATGATCAGATTTTTTCTCTTCACCTACCTCGCACCACGGGAAAGTCATTCGTCCCGGAAATGACTTGACGTGATCTCGGGTTCCGAATGAGACTGGAGCTCAGGAGAGTGGGCACAGCTGATTATTCGCGGACTCTCCTCCTTCATCTCTCTTGAGGCACGAAGTGAACGGAGGGGGAAATTTGCCGACGCAAACGTCTTATCCGGGCGTCTACATCGAAGAGCTTCCCAGTGGCGTTCGCACCATCGCCGCGGTGGGCACTTCGGTGACCGCGTTCGTCGGGGCCACCCGGCGCGGCCCGGTGGACCAGCCCGTCACCATCACCAGTTACGCGGACTTCGAGCGCAGGTTCGGCGGACTCTCCGCGGACAGCCCGGTCAGCTACGCCACCCAGCAGTTCTTCCTGAACGGCGGCGCGATCGCCGTGGTGGTGCGGGCGGTGGCGGCCGGGACCAGCGGTTCGGCCGCGGTCACCCTGGACTCGACCCAGACCTCGACCGCCACGGCGGTCCTGGACGTGACGGCCAAGGAGCCCGGCACCTGGGGCGGGTCCCTGCGGGTCGCCGTGGACTACCAGACCCCGACGCCCGGCGACACCTTCAACCTTCAGGTGTTCGACACCACCGGCACGGTTCGGGAGTCCTTCCAGAACCTGTCCGCGCAGGAGGGCAGCGCCCGCTTCGCCGAGACGGTGGTCAACCCGGGCTCGGCCGTGGTCCGGGTCAAGGTCCGCGCGGCCGGCCGGCCCGACCCGGTCGGCACGGTCTCCAAGCCGTTCGCGGCGGCGCTGCCCGACCTGACCCAGGACATCCAGGTCAAGATCGGCGACGTCACCCGGACGTTCAGGATCTACGACCCGGCGGTGGACGGCAGGGCGCCCTCCGGCGTCACCGAGCTGGCCCTGCTGCTGGAGCGCAAGCTGCGCGCGCTGCCCGACGCGCCCGGCAAACGGGCCTTCGCGGGCACCCGGGTGACGGCCTTCGGCCGGCAGCTGCAGGTGGTGGCCGGCTCGGGCGACCAGACCGACGTGGTGCGCTTCCTCGGCGAGGCGGCGAACGACCTCGGTCTGGAGAGCATCGTCAACCCGCCGGTGTTCGCCCTGGCGGGCGGTCGGGACGGCGGCGCGCCCGGCCCGACCGACCTGATCGGCAGCGAGGCCGGCAAGACCGGCATCCAGGCCCTGCGCGACGTCCAGGACGTCAACCTGCTGGTCCTGCCCGAGCTCGCGGGCTACGGCAGCGTGGACGACATGGCGACGGTGGTCTCCGCCGCCGAGGCGCTCTGCGCGGACAAGCGGATGTTCCTGATCGTGGACTCGCCCGCCTCCTGGACCACGCTGGACGCGGCGCGGGCGGGCCTGCCGGCACTGGACCCGGTGCGCAGCGACCACGCCGCGCTGTACTTCCCGCACCTGGAGCTGGTCGACCCGCTGACCGGGAGGCTGCGCGGCTTCCCGCCGTCCGGCACCATCGCGGGCATCATGGCCCGCACCGACGGCGAGCGCGGGGTGTGGAAGGCGCCGGCCGGCACCGAGGCCGTGCTCTCGGGCGTGCGGGCGCTCACCGTCCCGATGACGGACCGGGAGAACGGGCTGCTCAACCCGCTCGGCGTCAACTGCCTGCGGACGTTCCCGGTGGTGGGCCCGGTGGTCTGGGGCGCGCGGACGATGGCGGGCGCCGATGTGCTCAGCTCGCAGTGGAAGTACGTTCCGGTGCGCCGGCTCGCACTGATGCTGGAGGAGAGCCTCTACCGGGGCACCAAGTGGGTCGTCTTCGAGCCGAACGACACCCGCCTGTGGGCGCAGATCCGGCTCAATGTGGGCGCCTTCCTGCACACCCTGTTCCAGCAGGGCGCGTTCCAGGGCGTCTCCGCGCGCGAGGCGTATTTCGTCAAGTGCGACAAGGACACCACCACCCAGGACGACATCAACCGCGGTGTGGTCAACATCCTGGTCGGATTCGCGCCGCTGAAGCCGGCGGAATTCGTGGTCGTCAAGATCGAGCAGCTCGCCGGACAGTTCGAGGTTTAAGGATCTCCATGGTTGAGTTCTCGGTCAACGCCTATCGGTTCGATCCGTACAAGAACTTCAAATTCCTGGTCGTCTGGGACGGGCGGGTGGTCGCCGGGATCAGCAAGATCAGCCCGCTCAAGCGGACCACCGAGGTGGTGAAGCACCGCAACGGCGGTGACCCGAGCGCACCGCGCAAGTCACCCGGCCGGACGGACTTCGAGGCCGTCACGCTGGAGCGCGGGGTCACCCATGACGCCGAGTTCGACCGCTGGGCCAACAAGGTCTGGATGGTCGGCGCGGGCCGCGGGGCGGAGGTGTCGCTGCGCGACTTCCGCAAGGACCTGGTGATCCAGGTGCTGAACGAGGCCGGGCAGGTCGCCGTCGCCCACAAGCTGTACCGGGCCTGGCCCAGCGAGTACCAGGTGCTCGGCGAACTGGACGCCAACGCCAACGCGGTGGCGATCCAGAGCCTGAAGCTGGAGGTCGAGGGCTGGGAACGGGACGAGGAGACACCGGAGCCGGAAGAGCCCTCCTTCAACCTGCCGTCCTGACCGGCACCACGGACATGGAGCGGCTGAGCGCGGTGGCACTGCTGGCCACCTGGGAGTCGGGCCTGACGGCGAGCCGTACCGGGCGCGCCCTGCTGCTGCACGCCGCCGCCCGGCCGGCCGAGGACCGGGCGGCCCTGCTGGCCGTACCGGTCGGCGAGCGGGACGCGGAACTCTTCGAGCTGCGCGTCGCGCTGTTCGGGGAGCGGCTCGACGTCCTGATCACCTGCGGGAACTGCGCCGAGGAGATGGAGTTCGACTTCGCGGCGGCCCAGGTGGTCGGCGCGGCCCGGCCGGCCGACGGGCCGCTGGTGGTCGCGGCGGACGGCTGGCAGGTCAGCTTCCGGCTGCCGACCACCGGCGACCTGGCGGCGGTCGAGCGGCTGCCCGCGGCCGAGGCCCGGGCGGCGCTGCTGGCCGAATGCGTCCTCGAAGCCTCCCGCGCGGGAGGGCCGGCGGCGGCGGACCAGCTGCCGGAGGAACTGCGGCAGCGGATGGCCGAGGCGGCGGCCGAGGCCGACCCGTGTGCGGACATACGGCTGAACGTGGCCTGCCCGCAGTGCGGTGACCGGACGAAGGCGGGGCTGGACATCGTCTCCCACCTCTGGGACGAGCTGGACGCCTGGGCCCGCGGCACCCTGCTCGACGTACACGTGCTGGCCACCGCCTACGGCTGGAGCGAACCGGAGATCCTGGCGCTCAGTCCGCTGCGGCGGCGCTACTACCTGGAGCTGTGCGCAGATGCCTGACTACTTCGACCGCCTGCTCGGGCGGAGTGCACCGGAGGGGCTCGACGGGCTCACCCCGGTCCGCCCGCGCCTGTCGGGGCCGTTCGAGCGAGGCGACGCCGTCGGGGCGGCCCTGCCCGTGCTCCGGGAGGAACCGGACGGGCCGCGCCGGGCGGCGGTGCCGGCTGCCGACCAGCCGGTGCCGCGGGAGCCCTCGGTGCGGCCCCCGGCGACCGCACCGGCGGCGTCACGCGCTGCCGAACGGCCGGCCGCGCCCGCGGTGTCGCCCGTGCGGCAGACGCCCCTGCTCGTGGTGCCCTCCGTCGGCGCGGCGCCCGCGCCGGCTGTCGGGCCGGTGCGGCGGGAGACCGCGGAGCCGCGGGTGACCGAGCGGACCGTCACCGCGCCACAGGAGGCGGTCAAGCCGCCGGGGGCG
>NZ_JBHUAF010000443.1:0-6806 GCF_042789895.1 Kitasatospora sp. NPDC056783 | reverse complement strand
GCGTCCCGCACCGCCCCGGCGGCCGGTGCCGTCCGCGCCGGCGCCGCCGCCGAGCGCGCCGAGCGCCCGGGCCCCCGACGTGACGTAGCCCCAGAGCCTCCCGCGTGCCATCGCCCTGCCCCTCGTGCTCCTCCGGCGGCCGTCATCGAGTGCGCGGCCGGTCGGGGCGGGTCGCTTCCCGGCCCCTTCCTGCCAGCCTGCGCCTCGGCCGCCCGGGTGACAATCCCGCCTCGGGGCGCGGTCGGCTCCCGGGCCCCCGCCGAGCGGCACGCCGGACACCCGCCGTCCGGCGGGGCCGCCTCCGGACGGACCGCAAAGAAATCTTCGCGAAAAACCCTTTGCAAAGGACTCTTTGCGGTTCTAGTCTCCTGCCATGACCGAAGAGCAGGGCTGGAAGCACAGCGAGGACCAGCGGGCCATCGCCCTCACCGCCGAGAGCATGCGGGCGATGGCGCACCCGGTGCGCCTCCAGGTGGTGGGGCTGCTGCGCAAGCACGGGCCCTCCACGGCGACGCGGCTCGCCGCCGAGCTGGGGCTCAACTCCGGCGCGACCAGCTACCACCTGCGCCAGCTCGCCGCCGCGGGCTTCGTGGAGGAGGACGAGTCGCGCGGCAACGCCCGCGAGCGCTGGTGGCGGTCGGCCCACCGCATCACGCTCTGGACGGTGGACGACATGGCGGACGACCAGCTGGGCGAGGCCGCCGGGTACCTGAGGTCCGTCCTGGCCGCGCACACCCTGGCGGCCCAGCGTTCGCTGGACGCCTTCGAGGTCATGCCGCGCGAGTGGCGCAAGGCGCTGAACCTCAGCGACCTGGTGCTGCAGCTGACGCCGGCCGAGGCCGAGCGGCTCTCCGGCGAGCTGGGCGAGGTGATCCGGCGCTACCGGTGGGTGGGTGCCGAGGGGCCGGTCCCGGAGGGATCGGAGCAGGTATCCGTCGTCGTCCACGTCCTGCCGGACGTGAGCGAGGACACCGACGAAGGGGGAACCGCATGACCGCCACGACGACCACGGCCACCAGACCTGCCGTCGACGGCCCCGGGCGCAGCTACCGGCCGCTGGCCGGGGTGCTGGCCGCCACGGTGGTCTCGGTGACCGGCACCCGGGTCTCGGCCATCGCCCTGCCCTGGTTCGTCCTGGCCACCACCGGCAGTGCCACCATGACGGGCCTGGTCGCCTTCGCGGAGATGGCGCCGTACGTGACGGTCAAGGCGCTGACCGGGCCGGTGGTCGACCGGCTCGGGCCGCGCGTGGTGTCCTGGACGACGGACGCGGTCAGCGCGGTCGCGGCCGGGCTGGTCCCGCTGCTGCACTCGCAGGGGCTGCTCCCGTTCTGGCTGTTGCTGCTGATGGTGGCGGTGATCGGGGCGATGCGCGGCCCGGGGGACTTGGCGAAGTCCGTCATGGTCCCGGAGGCGGCCGACCACGCCCGGGTGCCGATGGAGCGCGCCACCGGGCTGTCGGGCGTCACCGAGCGGCTGGCCTCCACGATCGGCCCGGCGGCCGGCGGCGGTCTGATCGCACTGATGGGCCCGCTGGCCGGTCTGGCGGTCAACGCGGGCACGTTCGCGCTCGGGTCGCTGATCATCGCGCTCGCGCTGCCGCGCGGCATGGGGCGCCCGGCGGTGCCCGCGGCGGCGGGGCCGGACAGCGGGTCGGCGGAAGGGGAGCAGCCGGCCGGCTACTGGCGGATGTTCCGCGAAGGCTTCACGTTCCTGCGGTCCGAGCCCCTGCTGCTCGCCGTCACGGTGATGGTGGGCATCACCAATCTGCTCGACGCCGGCTTCGTGACCGTCCTCGTCCCGGTCTGGGCGCGGGAGTCCGGCAACGGCCCGGCGGCCATCGGGCTGTGCGCGGGTGTCATGGGGGCCACGGCGGTCGTCGGCAGTCTGATCGCGGCGGCCGTCGCCTCCCGGCTGCCCCGGCGTACGGTCTTCTTCGTCGGCTTCCTGCTGTGCGGCGCCCCCCGCTTCCTGGTGCTCGCCTTCGGCGCGCCGATGTGGGTGGTGCTCACGGTCTTCGCCATCGGCGGCTTCGGCTCCGGCTTCCTCAACCCGATCCTCGGCGCGGTGCTCTTCGAGCGGGTGCCCCGCCATCTGCTCGGGCGCGTGCACGCCCTCGGTGACTCGCTGTCCTGGGCCGGGATCCCGCTCGGCGGCCTGGTGGCCGGCGCGTCGGTCGCGCTGGTCGGCCTGATACCCAGCCTGGTCGCGGCGGGCGCGCTCTACTTCGTGACCACCACCCTGGCGGGCTTCCGGCCCGAGTGGCGCGAGATGGACCGCCTTCGGAAGGACGGGAGCAGTACGCCCGCCGAGCCGGACCGGGCGCACCGGGCGTAGCCCGCTGCGCGGGGGTGCGACTTTCCTCCGGCCCGGCCGACGCCCCGCCGACGCCCGGCCGCCGGCCTGCGCCGGTGGGCGGACCACCGGGCGGACGCCGGGCCGGGCCCGGGGCGCAGGGGGTGTGGGGCCGGCTAGCGGTTCCGATCGGCGGAGTGGGCGTGGGCGAGGTCGGCAGCCGGCCGGTGGCCCGTCCACTGGAGGAGCAGCAGGCTGGTCAGGGCCGCGAGGGCGCACCAGGTGGAGACGAAGGCGAGGTGCCAGAGCAGGGCGCAGGCGATGGCGCCCGCGCCGGTGAGGAGACCGAGCCGGCGGAGCAGGCGATCACCGCTCATCAGGAGGGAGCCGACGGTGGCGAGGAGATAGCCGGCCAGCAGGAGTGCCGGGTGCGGAATGCCGACGGCGTAGTCGAGGGTGTGGCCGTGCACACCGGCCGACACCGGGCGGGACGCGAGGGCCACGGAGAGCGGGACGGCGACCGCCGCGCCGAGCAGGGTGAGGGCGGCGGGCATCCGCCGCTGCCGTTCACCGGTCGCGCACCACACGGCGGCGGGAACCAGCACGGGCAGCAGCGGAAGGGCGATCACCGCCCAAGTGGTGCGGGCCGCCGCGGCGAGGCCGTCCGGCAGTCCGCCGTCCGTGCCGAGCCAGACCAGCGCCTCGACCAGCTGGTGCACGCCCAACACCAGGGGGAGCGCGGCGAGCGGCAACCGCCCGGGGCGGCCGGACCGGTGGGCGCGGACCAGGCATGCCAGCCCGACGCCCGCGACCACGCCACCGGCCACGGCGTCCGCCTGCGCGCTCCAGCACATCGGGCCGCCTACCCGGTGCTCCCGGGGCCGCCGTCCTTCTCGGGCCCGTCCGTGCGCTGCTCCTCGGGCCGGTTTCCCGTCCCGTCCGCCGTCTTCCCGGCTTCCCCCTCCGCTTCTCCCTCCGCTTCCTTCTCGGCTTCCTTCACGGCGGCCCTTTCCCCCGCCTCGTCCTCCGGCAGGGTTCCGATGCCCTCCAGGGTCTCGCGGACGGTCCCGGGCATCGCGGGGTGGCGGCCGATCACGATCACCCCGATCACGATCGTCAGCAGCCCGGCCGACTGCCAGGCCAGCGCCCCCGGTGTCACCCGCAGCCGGTCGCCGAGGAAGCCCACCGCGCAGGCGATCCCGGCCAGCGGCTGGGCGGCCGTCAGCGCCGGCAAGGACATCCGCAGCGGTGCGGCCTCGAAGGCGCTCTGCACCAGCAGCAGCCCGACCACGCCCGCCACCACCACCGCGTACGGCTGCCAGGTGCGCAGTACCGCGGCCAGGCCGTCGTGGTCGAGGCGCTGGGTGGTGGTGCGGGTCAGCGCGTCCTGGAGGCCGTAGAGCAGCCCGGCGGCGAGTGCCAGCAGGGTCGCCTCCTCGAACAGCGGCAGCCGCCGGGCCAGCGAGACCAGCAGCACGACCAGCCCGACCACGGTGCCGACCACCAGCCAGTGCCGCAGCTCGCCGGCGGGTGGCCCGCCACCGGTCGGCTGCCCGGCCACGATGAAGGCCGTCACCCCGAGGGCCAGCAGCAGGACCCCGGCCCAGCCGGACCGGCCGAGGGTCTGACGGGTCAGCACCCGGGCCAGTGCCATGGCGAAGATCAGATTGGTGGCCAGCAACGGTTCGACCAGGGACACCTCGCCCTGGTTGAGCGCGAGCGCGGAGAGGATCAGCCCGCAGACCATGAATCCGGTGCCGAGCAGCCACTGCGGCATCCGCATCAGGTCGAGCAGCAGCCGCCAGCGCAGCAGATCGGAGCGCGGGGCTCGCTGCGCCGCGTGCTGTTGGAGGACGAAGCCGAGCCCCAGACAGCAGGCCGCACTGAGAGCGAGGACGAAGACCGCCACGGAGGGACCACCAGGTTGTCGCTGCCCGTGCCGCGCCGACGGGTCCGAGAGGGGGGTCGGCTGACGCGGCCGCTCCCGTCAGCCTACCGCCGGGGTGGTGGCCGGGCTGATCGCACGACACGCGGGCGGGGCGGCGGGGCCCCGTGCCCGGCGAGGGCCCCGGGCCTTCCGGGCAGCGCTTGCCGCCACCGGCGGGGCAGGCGCACGCTGGTGTGAGCGGCCGCCACGGGGCACCGTCCGTGCCGGTCCGGACAGGCGGCGACGGGGGCCGGCGCCAGGAGGTGTGGCGATGCACAACCAGTGGGACGTGGAGCTGAGCTTCGAGGAAGACGGCGTGCACACGACGTGTGAGGCCAGGCTGACCGGTGCGAGGGCGCCGGGGCTGAGCGCGCACGGCGAGTCGGTGAAGAGCGTGGAGGACCGTCCGCTCGCCAGGATCGGCGAGGAGGTCGCCGCCTCCAGGGCCTTGGAGGAACTGTCGCGCAAGCTGCGGACCCAGGCCACCGGGGAGATCGACGACGAGGGGCGCCGTCCGGACTACCTGATCTACTGATCACCGAGCGGAGACCGGACGGGAACGCGTGCCCGGTGGCCTGAGGCCGGGCGGGTCGGCATGCGCGGACGCGGACGCGGACGCGGACGCGGGCGGGGCCGGTGGGGCCGTTGGCGCGAGGCGCGCGGCCAGGCGGCGGTTGACCTCGTCGGCGGTGGCCATCGGGACGTTGTGGCGGGAGGTGTCCGGGAGGACGGGGACGTCGGCCTCGGGGAGGGTGCGGCGGACGCTGTCGGCGACCTGGCCGGGGTCATGGGCGTGACCGCGGGCGGCGAAGAGGGCGAGGACGGGTGCGGCGAGCGCGCGGAGCCGGTCGGCGGAGGGCCGGGGGCCGGTGACGACGCGGGAGGCGGGGAAGCCGGAGTAACCCAGGGCGTACAGCACGCGCGCGTCAGGCGGGTCCGAGGGTCCAGCTGATCACCGACAGCGTCGCCATCGACACCAGCGTCGACCAGAGCACCGCGTCCCGGGCGAGGGCGGTGCCCCGTTCGTACTCGCGGGCGTAGGTGTACACGTTCTGCGCGGTGGGCAGCGCGGAGAACAGCACCACGGTGAGCAGCTGGTGCGCGGGCAGGTGGAGCAGCGGTCCGGCCACGGCGAGTGCGACCAGCGGCTGGACCAGGGTCTTGAGCGCGACGATCAGCCCGACCTCGGCGCGGCGCGGCCGGCCCGCCGCCGGCGGCCGGTTGCGCAGCGAGATGCCGAGGGTGATCAGGGCGGTCGGAACGCCCGCGCCGCCGAGCAGTTCGCAGGAGCGGCTCAGCTCGGCGGGCAGGTGCGCGCCGGTCGCCGAGACGACCGCCCCGAGTGCGGTGGCCAGCAGGATCGGGTTGCGCACGGGCAGCGTGAGCAGCGCGCGGCGGCCGGCCGCGCCGCCGTCCAGCACGGCCAGGACGGCGGGGGTGACCAGCAGGATCTGGAACAGCACCACGGGGGCGACGAAGGACGCGTCGCCGAGCACCTGCATGGTCACCGGGATGCCGAGGTTGGCCGAGTTGACGTAACCGGAGGCCATCGCGCCGATGGCCGACTCGCCTGGCCCCCGCCGGAACAGCAGCCGCCCGGCGAGCAGCCCGAGGCCGATCGAGACCAGGGTGCCGGCCGCGAAGGCGAGCATCGAGGTGTTGGAGAAGCGGTCCAGCGGGGTGCGGGCGATCATCAGGAACAGCGCGGCCGGCATCGCCACGTGGAAGACGAACCGGTTGAGCACCGTCTCGGCCTGCGGTCCGAGCAGCCCGGTGCGGCCGACGGCGTACCCGGCGCCGGTGAGCGCCCAGATCGGCGCGAAGGCGGACAGCAGGGGGTGCAGGGCTGGCATGGTTCCTCGGATCGCTCGGACGGCTCTGCCGGACGCGACGGGGGTCTCCCGTCGAGGGCGTCGACTTCCGAGCGCGGTCACCCCCCGAAGCCGTGAACCCCCGGGGCAGTAAACCAGTGGCCGCCGGAGGGGCCGCCGACGGGCCTGACGGATCGTAGGGCCGACGGTCCGACCTGTCGGGCCCGTTCGGCCGGGCCTACGATGAGCCGGTGGAGGACCAGTACCTGAGCCTGTCCGAGGTGGAGGCGATCGCGCGCCGGGCCCACCAGGGGCAGGTGGACAAGAACGGGCACCCGTACGGCGAGCACATCGCGGCGGTCGCCCGCGGGACTGCGGCGCGCGGCGGCGGCGCGGCGCAGATCGCGGCGGGCTGGCTGCACGACGCGGTCGAGGACGACCGGCTGAGCCGGGAGTGGCTGGCCGGGGCCGCGCTGCCCGAGGAGACCAAGGCGATCGTGGACGCGCTCACCCGGCGTCCGGACGAGCCGGTCGAGGAGTACGCCGCGCGCGTCCTGGCCACGCCGGGCGCGCTGCTGGTCAAGCGCGCGGACCTGGCGCACAACTCGGACCCGGCGCGCCTCGCCGCGTTGGACCGGGCGACCGCCGAGCGGCTGGCCGCCAAGTACGCGCGGATGCGCGAGCTGCTCGGGGTCACCGGCGAACCGTAGGAGCGGGAACCGCCGGGAACCGCGTGGCCGCGGCGCCCGGAGGAACCACGAGAGGGCCCGGAC
>NZ_JBHUAF010000442.1:0-6808 GCF_042789895.1 Kitasatospora sp. NPDC056783 | reverse complement strand
ACATTCCGAACCCGGAAGCTAAGCCTCATAGCGCCGATGGTACTGCAGGGGGGACCCTGTGGGAGAGTAGGACGCCGCCGAACAATTATTGTGAATGAACCCCTGATCCACTCGGATCAGGGGTTCTTCGCATTTCCGGGAACGTATGGACGTATCGTCGGGGCATGGACGATCAGACAGCGGTCATTGCGAACGATGTGCTCCGGCCCGAGCAGCGTGACGGCGCCCTGCGTGTTCTGGCGGAGGCCCAGACGGTGGACGGCCGGGCTGCCGTGTCCGAGCAGGGCCGGCTCCGGCTGCGGAACACGGAGACTCCGCGCCAGGGCGTCATCCACCTCATCGAGACCGAGGTCGGAACCGGGGCCGGAACCGGGGCCGACGCCGGAACGGTCCTCGGCTACGGCCAGCTCGACGTGCCGGAGAGCCCGGCCGCCAACCCCGCCGCCGAGCTGGTGGTCGATCCGGCGGCCCGCGGGCGCGGCCTGGCCCGCCCGCTGGTGGACGCCGTCCTGGCGCAGGCCCACCAGGCGGGGCGCGATGCGGTGGACTTCTGGGTGCACGGCGGCCACCCGGCGGCCCGGCACCTGGCCGAGGCCTACGGCGCCGAGCTGGTCCGGGAGCTGCGGCAGATGCGCCGCACCGGCCGGCAGACCGAGGAGGTGGCCGTCCCCGAGGGCATCGAGCTCCGCACCTTCCGCCCGGGGGAGGACGACGCCGAGTGGCTGCGGCTGAACGCCCTGGCCTTCGCCCACCACCCGGAGCAGGGCGCCTGGACCGAACAGGACCTGGCCGAGCGGATCGCCGAGTCCTGGTTCGACCCGGCCGGCTTCTTCCTCGCCACCCGCGGCGGCAAGGTGGTCGGCTTCCACTGGACCAAGGTGCACCCGGCCACCGCCACCGAGCCCGAGCTCGGCGAGGTGTACGTGGTGGGCGTGGACCCGGCCGAGCAGGGCAGCGGCCTCGGCCGCGCGCTGACCGCGGCGGGTCTGCGCCATCTGACCGGCACCGGTTCCGGCGAGCGGGGCCTGGAAACCGTCCTCCTCTACGTCGACGCCGACAACCCGGCAGCCGTGCGGGTGTACGAACGACTGGGGTTCACGGTTCACGAGGTGGACCTCATGTACCGAGCCCCGTACCGGGCGAACCGGCCGGCCTAGCCGCTGCCGAGGGTCCCCGGGCCCTCCCCGAGCCCACGGGTTCCGGGAGCGTCCGGGTCCTCCGGCCCTTCCGGAGGCGCTCCGGACGGCGCCCGCCCCTTGCTCCGACCGACTCAGCTTTCCTCCTGGCCATGCGGTGTTTACCGTGGATTCAATTGCTGCCGCGAAGATCACAGGATGAAGTCCGTAGTGTCTCGCTCGTGCAGAGTCGACCGCCAAGCACCGGCCGGTCCTGTACGGACCGCGCCCGGAGGTTGGGTGCTGTCCCCGGGCCCGGCCCGGGGCGAGGGTGACGGCCCGCAGAGCCATTCGCTTCCGGACGCCGTCCTGCTGCTGGAGGAGCTGGAGCCCATGAGCATCCCCCGCCCCGTCTCTGCCCCGCTGTCGCCGACCGCCCGGATGTCCGGTGCGCTGGGTGTGCCGCCGGAGCTGCCGGCCACGGACGAGGACGAGTTCGAAGCACTGCCGCAAGGCCGCTTCCTGGACCGCGAGCGAAGTTGGCTCGCGTTCAACGAACGGGTCCTGGAACTGGCCGAGGACCCGGGCATCCCGCTGTTGGAGCGGGCGAAGTTCCTGGCGATCTTCGCCAGCAACCTGGACGAGTTCTTCATGGTCCGGGTGGCCGGTCTCAAACGCCGGATCGCCACCGGCGTCGCCCAGCGCAGCGCGTCCGGCCTCCAGCCGCGCGAGGTGCTGGACCTGATCTGGACCCGCTCGCGCGAGCTGATGGCCCGGCACGCCGCCGCCTTCCAGCAGGAGGTGCTGCCGGACCTCGCCGCCGAGGGCATCGAGGTGGTCCGCTGGCCGGAGCTGGCCGAGAAGGAGCAGGCCCGGCTGCACACGCTGTTCCGGCAGAAGATCTTCCCGGTCCTGACGCCGCTGGCCGTCGACCCGGCGCACCCCTTCCCGTACATATCGGGACTCTCGCTGAACCTGGCCGTCGTGGTGCGCAACCCGGTCTCCGGCCACAAGCACTTCGCCCGCGTCAAGGTGCCGCAGTCGCTGGCCCGTTTCCTGGAGGCCTCGCCCCAGCGGTACGTCCCGCTGGAGGACGTCATGGGCGCGCACCTGGAGGAGCTCTTCCCGGGGATGGAGGTGCTGGCCCACCACGCCTTCCGCGTCACCCGCAACGAGGACCTCGAGGTGGAGGAGGACGACACCGAGAACATCCTCAAGGCCCTGGAGAAGGAGCTGATGCGGCGGCGCTTCGGCCCGCCGGTCCGGCTGGAGGTCGAGGAGTCGATCGACCCCTACATCCTGGACCTGCTGGTGCGGGAGCTGAACATCACCGAGGCGGAGGTCTTCCCGCTGCCCGGGCCGCTGGACCTGACCGGACTGTTCGGGATCGCCGAGCTGGACCGCCCGGAGCTGAGGTACCCGAAGTTCGTGGCCGGCACGGCCCGCGGGCTGACCGACGTCGAGTCGGCCTCCCAGCCGGACATCTTCGCCGCGATGCGCGAGCGGGACGTCCTGCTGCACCACCCGTACGACAGCTTCTCCACCTCGGTGCAGGCCTTCCTGGAGCAGGCGGCCGGTGACCCGGACGTGCTGGCGATCAAGCAGACCCTGTACCGCACCTCCGGTGACTCGCCGATCGTGGACGCGCTGATCGACGCGGCGGAGTCCGGCAAGCAGGTGCTGGTGCTGGTCGAGATCAAGGCGCGCTTCGACGAGCAGGCCAACATCAAGTGGGCCCGCAAACTGGAGGAGGCCGGCTGTCACGTGGTGTACGGCCTGGTCGGGCTGAAGACGCACTGCAAGCTCTCGCTGGTGGTCCGGCAGGAGGGTGACACCCTGCGCCGTTACTCGCACGTCGGCACCGGCAACTACCACCCGAAGACGGCCCGGCTGTACGAGGACCTCGGTCTGCTCACCGCCGACCCGCAGGTCGGCGCGGACCTCTCGGACCTGTTCAACCGGCTCTCCGGCTACTCGCGCCGCGAGTCCTACCGCCGCCTGCTGACCGCCCCGCGCGGCCTGCGGGACGGGCTGGTCTCGCGGATCCACAACGAGATCGCCCACCACAAGGCGGGCCGCCCGGCTTACGTGAAGCTCAAGGTCAACTCGATCGTCGACGAGGCCGTGATCGACGCGCTGTACCGTGCCTCCCAGGCCGGGGTGCCGGTGGACGTCTGGGTGCGCGGGATCTGCGCGATCCGCCCGGGTGTGCCGGGGCTGAGCGAGAACATCCGGGTCCGCAGCATCCTGGGCCGCTTCCTGGAGCACTCCCGGGTCTTCGTGTTCGGCAACAACGGCGATCCGGAGGTCTGGATCGGCAGCGCCGACATGATGCACCGCAATCTGGACCGCCGGATCGAGGCGCTGCTGCGGATCACCGATCCGGCGCACCGGGCCGAGCTGTCCGGGCTGATCGACCTCGGGGTGTCGGACGAGACCGAGTCCTGGCACCTCGGGGCGGACGGCACCTGGGCCCGCCGCTCGCAGGACGCCGAGGGCCGGGCACTGCGACACGTCCAGGACCTGCTGATCGACTCGCGCCAGCGCCGCCGAGCAGCCGCCTCGCGCTGACACGTGCACTGATGCGAAGCCGCCGGAACGGACAGGGGACACCCGTTCCGGCGGTCGGCCACCAGCCCCGGGGGACCGCCCCGGGGGAACGGGGATCTACCACGCCATGACCGAAGCGCCGACGACGGCCCAGGCGGCCTCCACAGCCACCGCCGGGGACATCCTTGCCCGCCACCTCACCGCCCAGGCCGGCGCCTTCCTGCGCGCCCTGCCGCTGGCGGTGGGCGAGGTCGGCGCCAGACCGGGAACGGCCTCGCTGGTCCCGTCGGCGGGCACCGCGGACCTGCTGCGGTCCGTCCGGCGGATCGGCGGGCTGCTGCACACCTTCGGCTCGGTCTTCGAGCAGGCCTGGGCGCAGGAGTCGCGCACCGAGCTGCGGTGGCTGCTCAACCTGCTGGCGCTGGAGCCCGGTTACGTCCGGCGCTCGGCCCGGCTGCTGGGCGCGCTGGACTCGCTGAGCGGCACCGACCCGGAGGGGACGGGCATGCTGGCCGGCCACGCGGGCGCGCCCAAGGCGCGGGCGCTGCTGGACCGGCAGCTGACGCTGGCCCGGACCAGGGCGCACTCCACGGTGCTCCAGGAACTCCGGTCGGCCCGGCTGCACGCGCTGGCGGACCGGATGACCCTGCTGGTGGGCGAGGCACCGCT
This sequence comes from Kitasatospora sp. NPDC056783, assembly GCF_042789895.1. Classification (NCBI taxonomy): domain Bacteria; kingdom Bacillati; phylum Actinomycetota; class Actinomycetes; order Kitasatosporales; family Streptomycetaceae; genus Kitasatospora; species Kitasatospora sp. NPDC056783. The sequence goes on along the minus strand of NZ_JBHUAF010000442.1, from coordinate 2,474 downwards.
GCTGGAGTCGGCCGGCGGTCGGGCCCCCGCGGTGCTGCTGCCGCAGGCCGCCGCCGCGTTCGCCGCGCTGGCCGCGGGCGCCCAGCAGCTGCCGCTGCAGCGGGCCGCGACGCCGTACGGCGGGGACGGGCTGCGCCGGCTGGGCACGGTGCCGGCGTCCCGCGGTGCGACGGACGCGGACACCGCGCTGGCGGCCGACGACGCGCCCTGGGCCCGGTTGCGGATCCTGGTGAAGCGGGCCCGGTACGCGCTGGAGGTGTGCGGCCGCCCGTCCTCCGAGCTGGACGACCTGGACGCGGTGCTGGCCCGGCAGCAGGAGGCCGCGGACGCCGCGACCACCGCCGCCACCGCGGCCCGCACCCCGCGGATCACCCCGGCGACCGCGTACGTGCTGGGCGTGGTGCACGCCGACCAGCGGCTGGAGGTGGAGTCGGCGCGGTACGCCATCGGCCGCCGCTGGCCCGATCTGCCGGCCGGCCCGGACGGCCGGCTGGAGTTCCTCCCGCCCGAGGCCTGGGCGCACTCCGCCGCACCCGGGGCGGTCTGAGTTGGGCGAGCGACCGCGCACCGGCCGGGCCGCGGCGGGGCACTCCCCGGTGGTCCTGGCGGCGGGCGCGGTGCTGTGGCTGCCGGGCCGGCTGAAGAGGAGCGGCCGGCTGGGTCGGCCGCGGATCGCGGTGATCCACCGGCCCAAGTACGACGACTGGAGCCTGCCCAAGGGCAAGCTCGAACCCGGCGAGGGCGTGGTCGAGGCTGCGCTGCGCGAGGTCCGGGAAGAGACCGGGTTCCGCTGTCTGCTGGGCCCGGAGCTGCCCGCCCAGCACTACCAGGTGCAGGGCCGGCCGAAGGAGGTCCGCTACTGGGCGGCGGTGCCATCCGGCGGGTCCTTCCGGCCCAACCGGGAGGTGGACCGGCTGGAGTGGCTGCCGGCCGGGAAGGCCCGGGCACGGCTCACATACGACCACGACCGGCTGCTGGTGGACGCCCTGCTGGCGGTCCTGGGAGCGAAGCCGACGCGGGTGGCCGGTGCGGCGTCGTGAAGGAACGGTGGAAGTGATCTCCCCGCGCCCTCGGCGTGACGCAACCGTTACTACCTGACGTAGTTTCCTGTCATCCGTTCGAGGTTCACTCCCCGTTCACTTGTGACCGGCTGTCGTGTCACTTACCCGGCCTAACTTCGGGACCACCGGAGGGCCGAACGGGCCCCGGACCACAGCAAAACCCGTGCTGGGGCCGTATATGCGTACGGCCTGCGCAGGGCAATGCCACAGAAAGGGAATCCCCTGTGAAGCTCCAGCGGAACGGCCGCTCCAAGGCCCTCGCGATCGGTGCCATGGCGCTCGTCAGCTCGCTGTCGCTGGCCGCCTGCGGGTCGGACAACAACAACAACACGACCGCGACCGGCGGCAACAGCGGCTCGGCCGCCCCCGCCTCCGCGATCAACTGTGGCAAGGCCGGTTCGCTGATCGCCGCCGGATCGACCGCGCAGACCGCGGCGATGGACGTCTGGAAGACCAGCTTCGCCGCCGCGTGCTCCGGCTCCACGATCAACTACCAGGGTGGCGGCTCCGGTGCCGGCATCCAGCAGTTCAACCAGGGCAAGGTCCAGTTCGCCGGCTCCGACTCGGCCCTGAAGCCGGCCGAGGTCGACGCCTCCAAGGCGGTCTGCACCGGCGGCCAGGGCATCGACCTGCCGATGGTCGGCGGCCTGATCTCGCTGGTCTACAACGTCGACGGTGTCGACAACCTGATCCTGGACGGCCCGACCGCCGCCAAGATCTTCGACGCGCAGATCACCAAGTGGAACGACCCGGCGATCGCCGCCCTGAACCCGGGCGCCAAGCTGCCGGACGCGGAGATCCAGACCTTCCACCGCTCGGACGACTCCGGCACCACCGAGAACCTGACCAAGTACTTCGCCGCCACCAGCGGCGGTGCCTGGTCCTACCCGGCCGCCAAGGCCTGGGCCGGCAAGAACGGCCAGTCGGCCAACGGCAACGCCGGTGTCGCGGCCCAGGTGAAGCAGGTCAAGAACTCGATCAGCTACACCGAGCTGGCCTTCGCCCAGAGCAACAACCTGAAGAGCGCCGCGATCAACACCGGTGCCGCCAAGCCCGTCGAGGCCACCGCCGCCAACGCCGCCAACACCTTCGCCAAGGCGCAGATCACCGGCACCGGCAGCGACCTGGCGCTGAAGCTCGACTACGCGACCAAGGACGAGGGCTCGTACCCGCTGGTCCTGGTCACCTACGAGATCGTCTGCGACAAGGGCAACAAGGCCGACACCCTCGAGACCCTGAAGTCCTTCCTGACCTACACCGCCAGCGACGCGGGCCAGCAGGCCGTCGGTGAGAAGGGCTACGTCCCGCTGCCGAAGAGCCTGACCGAGAAGGTCAACGGCGCCATCGCCGCCCTCGCCTGACCCGACCAGGACCCCCGGTGGGGCGGCCCCGTGAGCGAGGGGGGCCGGGGCC
>NZ_JBHUAF010000441.1:0-6819 GCF_042789895.1 Kitasatospora sp. NPDC056783 | reverse complement strand
GGGGCGCCCGCTACCGCCGGGTGAAGGTGAGGTGGGTGACGCCGCTCGGGCTGGACACCGCCTCGGTGCGGAAGCGCTGCTCCAGCCCTTCGAGCCCGGCCCAGAGCGACTCCCCCCGGCCGAGCAGCACCGGCACCACGACCACGTGCAGGTGGTCGACCAGATCGGCCGCGAGGAAGGCCCGGACGGTGCTCGGACCGCCGCCGATCCGCACGTCCAGACTGCCCGCCGCCTCCCGGGCCCGGCGCAGCGCCTCCTCGGGGGAGGCCTCGAGGAAGTGGAAGACCGTCCCGCCGTCCATCTCCAGTGCGGGGCGCGGGTGGTGGGTGAGCACCACGACCGGGGTGTGGAACGGCGGGTTCGGCCCCCACCAGCCGCGCCAGTCCTCGTCCTGCCACGGCCCGCGCTGCGGGCCGAACTTGTTGCGGCCCATGATCTCCGCGCCGATGCCGTCGGCCCAGGCGCGGGCCATCGCGTCGTCCACGCCCGTGTCGCCGCCCTCCTCGCCGACCATCCGCCGGAACGTCCGGGTGCGGAAGAACCAGCCGTGCAGCCGGTCGGCGGCGTGGCCGAACGGCGCGTCGAGGCTCTGGCCCTCGCCCGTGCCGTAGCCGTCCAGGGAGATCGAGAAGTTGTGGACCCGGACCAGGGACATCGGCTTCCTCCGCTGCTGGCACCTCGGTGCGGGACCGGCCGCCGCACCCTGCTCGCGGGCCACGCTAACCCGGAGCCCGAACGCCATGACGCTCCGTCACCGCCGTGGGCGTGGCGGGCGGGGTGGATGTGGATCGGGTGGAGGAAGGGGAGGGGAGCGGAGGAGAAGCGGTGCAGTCGTCACGCTATTGTCGTGCCTTCTTCATCCGGGGCACGCCCGGGTGGGCGATGCTTCGTCAGGCTGCCCGGGACCAGGGCGGCCGACGGCCACGACCTGGGGGACGTTTCCGATGAACGCACGCCGCACCCTGACCGGACTCCTCGCCGCCGGCGTGATCGCCGCCGCCGCGGCGCTGATCACGACCGCCCCGGCGGACGCCACCCCCGGTGGCACGGGGGAGCTGCCCTTCGGCTCCGCGACCACCGTCGGCCTGCACAACACCTACGACCCGGCCGCCTACCGGTACCTCGCCCAGGGCCTGGACACCGGCACCGGGATGATCGAACTGGACCTCTGGCCCAACATCGTGACCAAGCAGTGGCAGGTCAGCCACTCCAACCCGTTCGGCAACTCCAACAACTGCACCGCCGCGAGCACCCCCGCGCAGCTGTACGCGGGCAGCGCCGACCAGAACCTGGAGAACTGCCTGGACGACGTCCGGGTCTGGCTCGCCGCGCACCCGGGCGCCGGACCGCTGGTGATCAAGCTGGAGCTCAAGCCGGGGTACTCCGCCGACTTCGGGATGGGCCCCGACCAGCTCGACGAGCTGATCGCCCAGCACCTCGGCTCCGCGGTGCTGCGCCCGGCCGACCTGCTGGCCAAGCCCGGCGGCGGCTCGTACCCGAGCGTCGACGAGGCGGTGCGGGCGGGCAACTGGCCGAGCCGCTCGGCGCTGGCGGGGAAGGTGCTGCTGTACGCGATCCCGGGCACCGTGGAGCTGGGCAACCCCTTCGACACCCTGCACACCGACGTCGAGCAGGGCCGGCACCTGCGCGACCTGGCGGCGGCCGGCCGGATCGGCCAGGCCGAGGTGTTCCCGTCCGTGCTCGGCGCCACCACCGGTGACCCGCGCGCCCGGTACACCGGCCCGGACGCCTCGATCCGCCCCTGGTTCGTGGTCTTCGACGGCGACGCCTCCACCTACGTCAACACCATCGACACCGGGTGGTACGACAACGCCCACTACCTGCTGGTGATGACGGACGCCCATCTGGTCGCCCCGGCGATCAGCAACACCGACCCGACGGCCGACCAGGCGCGGGCCCGCACCGAACAGTTGGCGAAGGCGCACGCGAGCATCGTCTCCAGCGACTGGCGCAAGCTGTCCTCGGTGCAGTCGCTGGTGCTGCCGCGCGGCTGAGTCCGCGAACCGAACCCGGTGGCTGACCAGGTCAAGGCACCTGAGGGTACGCCGAGTTGACCGGAGGTGAAGAGTCGGAACGGGGCTTCCGATGGCTCCGCCCGGTCGTCATCCTGGTTGTCATGAACCGAACTCTACGCGCGTGGAAGACCCGCGTCGCCGCCACCGCCGCCGTTGCCCTGGTCACCCTCGCGCCGATCGCCGTCGCCACCGAGGCGCACGCCGCGGTGAGCGGCTCGGTGTGCCTGTCCGCCCTGCCCGCCCAGGCCCACACCACCCTCGGCCTGATCGCCTCCGGCGGTCCCTTCCCGTACAGCCAGGACGGCGTCGTCTTCCAGAACCGGGAGGGCGTGCTGCCCTCGCAGTCGACCGGTTACTACCACGAGTACACCGTGGTCACCCCGGGTGCGCCGACCCGCGGCACCCGCCGCATCATCACCGGCAAGCAGTACCACGAGGACTACTACACCGCCGACCACTACGTGACCTTCCGCAAGGTCGACTTCGGCTGCTGACCAGGCCGCCGTCCCACCGCGGGACCCCCGGGCCCCGGCGAAGCACCCCGCGCCGGGGCCCGGGCGCACCCGCGGCCGGACGGCTCGGTCGCGCCCGGCCGCGAGGTGTGATTCCGCGGCGGGAGCAACGGTGCCATGCTGAGGCCATGACAGAGAGCAGTGCGGTGGCCCCGCTCCGTGAGCGGGTGGAAGTCGGCGGTCGGCGGCGGGAGTTGGCCGCCGCGACGGTCGGATCGGTGGTCGAGTCCTTCGACTGGAACATCTACGCCGTCCTCGCGCCCTACTTCGCGGCGGACCTCTTCGGGCACGGCAAGCACGGCGTCAGCGGCGTGCTCGGCGCGTACGTCACCTTCGCGGTGGGCTTCGTCGCCCGGCCGGTCGGCTCGTACCTGATCGGCCGGCTCAGCGACACGCGCGGACGGCGCTTCGCGCTGAGCCTCGGCATGGCCGTGATCGCCGTCGCGAGCCTCGGGATCGCCGCCGTCCCGGGCCAGCGGAGCATCGGGGCCTGGGCGGCGGCGCTGGCCGTGGTCGCCAGGGTGGTCCAGGGCCTCGCCTTCGGCGGGGAGGCGCCGAGCGTGGCCGCCTACGTCACCGAGACCGCCCCGCCGCGCCACCGCTTCGCGTTCAGCTCGGTCTCCTACGGCGGGATCATCCTCGGCTCGCTGCTCTCCTTCGGGGTGCTCACCCTGCTGCTCCGCACCCTCGGCAAGTCCGGCCTGGAGAACGGTGGCTGGCGCTGGGGCTTCGTGGTCGCCGCGCTGCTCGGACTGGCCGCCGTCTGGGTGCGGCGGCGGGCGCCGGAGAGTGAGGAGTTCCACCGCGCCCGCGAGCGCGCCCGGCACACCGCCCGCCCGCCGTTCCTGCGGACGCTGCGCGAGCACCGCTGGGCGGTGCTCACCGTCTTCCTCAACACCCTCGGCGGGACGGTCGGTTACTACTTCGCGCTGGTGTACCTGCCGCAGTACGCCGCCGCCTACCACGTGATCGGCAAGGAGGAGGCGGCCTCCTTCATGACCGTGGTGCTCGGCGTGGTGCTGGTCACCATGCTGCTCACCGGCGCCGCCGCCGACCGCTTCGGCCTGCTGCCGGTCGCCCGGATCGGCTTCGGGCTGCCGGTCCCGCTGGTCGGCATCCTGCTCGCCGGGCTGCGCCAGGGCTGGCTGCCGTTCCAGGCCGTCGCCGTGCTGCTGGGAATGCTGGTGGCGACGGTGCTGGGCACCCTGAACGTCTTCACCGGGCTGCTCTTCCCGACCGAGGTGCGGGCGGTCGGCCTCGGCGTGGTCAACGCCGCCACCATCGCCGCGTTCGGCGGCACCTTCCCGCTGCTCGCCGAGTGGCTGGGCGGCCGGCACTGGCTGGGCGTGATCCCCGCGTACGTCACCGTCTGCACCGCCGGCCCTGCCCTCGCGCTGCTGACGGCGATGAAGGTACCCTCCTTCGCCGCGGCCGTCCGGGATGCGGAAGGATAGGTTCACCGGACAGGGGAATCCGCCTGACGGACGATCACCCATTGTGGTTGAGTGGTCCGGACCAACGCCGAACTGGGGAGGACGAGCGTGGAGACCGACGCATCGGGCACCGACATACCGGACACCGACACTCCGGAGGACGACGTGCCGTTCGGCGGTGTGTCGGACAGCTGGCTGACCGACCCCGGCTTCGAGGAGCGGCCGCCGGTGGACCTGCACACCGACCGGGCGCACTCGGCCCGGGTCTACGACTACCTCCTCGGCGGCAAGACCAACTTCCCGGCCGACCGCGAGGTCGGCGACCGACTGATGGCCGACCTGCCCGGGGTGCGCCCGGACGTCACCGCCGCCCGCGCCGTGATGCACCGGATGGTCCGCCGGCTCGCCGAGGTGCACGGCGTCCGCCAGTTCCTGGACGTCGGCACCGGCATCCCCACCGCGCCCAACCTGCACGAGGTCGTCCAGGCCGTCGACCCGTCCTGCCGGGTGGTCTACGTCGACAACGACCCGATCGTGCTCGCCCACTCGCGCGCGCTGCTCACCAGCACCCCCGAGGGCCGCACCGCCTACGTCCAGGGCGACCTGCGCGAGCCGGAGCTGTTCCTGGAGGACCCGGGCGTGGTCGCGACCCTGGACCTCACCCAGCCGGTCGCACTGACCCTCGTCAACATCGTCCACTTCCTCTCCGACGAGGCCGCGCACCCGCCGGTGCGCAAGCTGCTGGACGCCCTGCCCGCCGGCAGCTTCCTCGCGCTGTCCGCCGGGACGGCCGACGTCGCACCGGAGCGGGTCGACGCCGCCGTCCGCCGCTACGCGGAGGCCGGGATCACGCTCCACTTCCGCTCCCGCGAGCGCGTCGAACGCTTCTTCACCGGGCTGGAGTTGGACGATCCGGGCATCGTCCTGATCAACCGCTGGCACCCTGATTCGGCGGCAGCCTCGGGCTCGGCCTCGGGCTCGGGCTCGGGCTCGGGCGAGATCGGACTGTACGGGGGAGTCGGCCGCAAGCCGTAGGCCCTCCTGGCCGTGCCCGGGAGCGAAGCCTGTGAAAGGGATCGTTTTTAGATGTTCATGTCGCTAAAGTGACTGGCCGTCGAACCCCTCACTCGACAGGCGGAGCTTCCATGACCATCCCACGCAGGTCCGTCCTCAAGGGCACCTCGGTGGCCGGAGCCGCCCTGGTGACGGCGGGTCCGGTGGCGGCCGCGCAACCCGCGGCCGCCCGACCGGCCGACGACGCCCCCGGGGGGGGGGGGGCGCGGCGGGGGTGCGGGGGGGGGGGGGGGGGCCCCCCCACCCCGCGCCCCCCCGACCGGCCGACGACGCCCCCGCGAGTCCACTGCTCCAGGCCACCCCGCACCGCGCCGGAACGGCCGGCGTCATCGGACTGCACCTCCAGTTCGGCACCGACGCCGGCACCGAGATGACCGTCTCCTGGCTCACCCCGCAGACCGTCCGCCGCCCGCAGGTGCGCTACGGCACGCCGGACGGCGGCCTCGGCCGGGTCGTCGACGCCGAGACCCGCACCTACCGGGACTCGATCGACAAGGTCGAGGTGTACGTCCACCACGCCCGGCTCACCGGTCTGCGCCCCGGCGCCACCTACCTGTACAGCGCCGGCCATGACGGTGCCACCCCCGAGACCGGCACCTTCACCACCGCCCCGCGCGGCCGCGCGCCCTTCACCTTCACCAGCTTCGGCGACCAGGGCACGCCCAACCTCCGCCGCAAGGTCGACTTCCCCAATGGGGTGCCCTCCCCGCTCGGCCGGTTCCCGGTGTACACCAGCACTCAGGTCGGCTCTTCGGCCGCCGCCGACATCGTCGCGGCCGTCGAACGCGTCGGGCCGCTGTTCAACCTCGTCAACGGCGACCTCTGCTACTCCTCCTACTCCGGACGCCACGGCATGAGCCGCACCGCGACGTGGGCCGACTGGTTCATCGGCAACAGCCGCTCGACCCGGCTACGGCCCTGGATGCCCTGCGTCGGCAACCACGAGGGCGAGGGCGGCAACGGCCCGATCGGCGCGCTCGGCTACCAGGCCTACTTCTCCCTGCCCGACTCCGCGGCCTCGGCCGACCAGGAGACCCGCGGCATGTGGTACGCCTTCACCGTCGGCTCGGTGCGCTTCATCAGCCTGGCCAACGACGACGAGGCCATCCAGAACTCCGGCGACATCTATCTGCGCGGTTACTCCGGCGGAGCCCAACGGCGCTGGCTGGAGCGGGAGTTGAAGGCGGCGAGGGGAAGCCGGGCGATCGACTGGATCGTGGTCTGCATGCACCACCCGATGATCTCCAGCTCGGTGAGCGGCTCCGGCAGCGACCTCGGCCTCCGGGAGGCCTGGGGCCCGCTGTTCGACGCCCACGGGGTCGACCTGGTGGTCTGCGGCCACGAGCACTACTACGAGCGCTCCCACCCCGTCCGCGGGACCCTGCCCAACGACACCCGCACCCCGGTGCCCAGCGAGACCCGCACCGACCTGATCGACACCGGGCGGGGCACCGTCCACATGATCATCGGGGCCGGCGGCAATGCCGCCACCACCCAGGACGACCTCTTCGAGCAGCCCAAGGGCCGGGTGGTCGTCGGGCTGGAGGAGCAGCGGCCCGGGATGCCCTACCGGGAGTCGGTCTGGGTGGCCGAGGACGCGCCCTGGGCCGCCGTCCAGGACCGCACCCACACCCACGGCTTCGCGGCCTTCGACGTCGACCCGGGCACCCAGCGCGGCGGCACCACCACCATGAAGGTCACCTACTACACCTTCGACGGGCCGCACGGCGACCTCACCCCGGTGGACGCCTTCACCCTGTACCC
>NZ_JBHUAF010000440.1:0-6857 GCF_042789895.1 Kitasatospora sp. NPDC056783 | reverse complement strand
GGCTCGGGGCGGTCGGTGGCGGTCGGTGGCGGGAGGCTCAGGCCTCGTCGGCCACCAGTTCGCGGCCGCCGGAGCGCGGGCCGCGCAGGACGGCCAGCAGGGCGACGCCGATGCCGATCAGCGCCCAGACCACCATGACCAGGATCGGCATCCCCAGGTTGGTGGAGCCGAAGTAGGCGACCGACTTGGTGGCGCTGGTGCCGGCGCCGTTGGGGATCCAGGAGCCGATGGCCCGCCAGAACGGCGGCGTCATCGGGGCCGGGTAGACCCCGCCCGCGCTCGGGTTGCCGAGCACCACGAAGATCAGCACCGCGACGCCGATGCCGAGGATGTCGAACAGGCACTGGAGTGCCATGGTGAACGCGCCGACGGTGAAGACCACCAGGGCGCCGACGGCGCTCAGGGCGAGGACCGAGCCCGGCAGGGCGTTCAGCACCGGTCCGGCGATCACCGTGCCGAGGAGGCCGGCCCCGATCGAGTACACCGCGAGGACGCCGAGGCGGATCAGCAGGCGGTGGGTGTTGGCCGGCTTGGAGCCGGCGCTGATGCCGAGGATCGAGGCGACCAGGTAGCCGCCGACGCACCAGCCGATGACCAGGTAGAAGGCGGAGAGGCCGTTGTTGTCGCCCTTGGCGAGCGGCACCACGTCCTCGACCTTGACGGTCCGGCCCTGGCTCTGGTCGATCGCGGTGGTGATGGTCTCGGCGGCCTTGGCGGCGGCGGTGCCGCGGGCGTTGCCGACCAGCAGGGTGTCCTGGGTGGAGGTCGGGTCCACGACCAGCGCGGCGTAGAGCTTCTGGTCCTTGATCAGCTGGGTCGCGGTCGCGGCGTCCGGCGCGGTGGAGGCCCGGACGGCGTCGTTCGGCACCGACTCCAGCGCCCCGACCAGCTTGGGGGCGACCTGCGGCGGGGCGACCACCGCGATCGAGAGGTTCTGCGGGGCGGGTTTGTGCAGCGCCCCGATGTAGGAGGTGATGAAGCCGAGCTGGAGCAGCAGGACTCCGAACACGAGCAGTGCCGCGCGCGGGGTGACCGCACTCTTCAACTCGGCGACGAAACCCTGCCCCGGGGCTGCCATCCACATCTCCTTGCGTATCGGGGAAAATCGGTACTTCCAGAACCGATACTTAATACCATGAACTAGTTAGCTCGTCGTACCTCACGCGCCGGGCTGTGGCGGGCGTCGCTGCGCGATACTGGCGCGGTGAGCGACGAGGAAGCCCTGGTGGCGGTGGAGCGGGAGGTCGCGCTGATGTTCCGGCGCGGCCGGGCCAGAGTGGCGGAACTCTCACGGCGGGTGCACCCCGGGCTGGAGGGCATGGCGTACAGCCTCCTCGGTTACATCGAGCAGGCGGAGCCGGTGCGGGTGACGGACGTCGGCGTGCACTTCGCCATCGGCAAGGCGACGGTGAGCCGACAGGTCCGGACGCTGGAGGAGCTGGGCCTGGTGGCCCGGGAGGCGGACCCGCTGGACCGCCGGGCCTCGCTGGTCTCGCTCACCGAGGACGGGCGGCGGCGCTTCCTGGCCGCGCGGGACGTGCGGATGCGGCGGGTGCGCGAGGTGATGGGTGACTGGTCGCCGGAGGACGTGGCCCGCTTCGCGGTGCTGCTGCACCGCTTCAACGACGTACTGGGGGAGCCGCCGGTCGAGTGACCGCGCGGCCCGCGGCGGCGTGGCCGGGGCTCGGGGGCGGGGGTCGGGGCCGGGCTTTACTTTCCCTTGAAGAAAGTTGCCTAACTCAACCATCCAGACTTATGGTTGCTTACGGCAACGAAATTTCATGATCCGCGCCTCCCGCCCGCCTTGCCGAAGGCCGCCTCGCCGAAGGACCCAGATGACCGTGACCACCGAGGCCGCGAGCGCCACCGCCGCCGCGACCGACAGTCCACAGATGACGCACCGGCAGGTGATGGAGGCCCTCTCCGGCCTCCTGCTCGGCCTGTTCGTGGCCGTGCTCTCCTCGACCATCGTCTCCAACGCCCTGCCGCACATCCTGGCCGACCTGCACGGAGGCCAGTCCGCGTACACCTGGGTCATCACCGCGGCCCTGCTCACCCTCACCGCCTCCACCCCGATCTGGGGCAAGCTGTCCGACCTCGCCAGCAAGAAGCTGCTGCTCCAGATCGCCCTGCTGATCTACGTCGGCACCTCGGCGCTGGCCGGCCTCTCGCAGAACACCGGCGAGCTGATCGCCTGCCGCGCGCTCCAGGGCATCGGCGCCGGCGGTGTCGTGGCGCTCGGCCAGATCTGCCTGGCCGCGATGGTCCCGCCGCGCGAGCGCGGCCGGTACAGCGGCTACTTCGGCGCGGTCTTCGCGCTCGCCACCATCGGCGGCCCGCTGGTCGGCGGCGTCATCGTGGACACCTCCTGGCTGGGCTGGCGCTGGTGCTTCTACGTCGGCATCCCGTTCGCGCTGGCCGCGATCCTGGTGGTGCAGCGCACCCTCAAGCTGCCGGTGGTCAAGCGCAAGGCGAAGATCGACTATCTGGGCGCGGTGGTCATCACCGCCTCGGTCAGCCTGCTGATGATCTGGATCACCCTGGCCGGCAAGAACTACGCCTGGATGTCCTGGCAGACCGTGGCCATGGTCGGCGGCGGCCTGCTGCTGGGCGCCCTGGCCATCGCGATCGAGCGCCGCGCGGCCGAGCCGATCATCCCGCCGAGCCTCTTCAAGTACCGCACCGTCACCCTGGCCGCGCTGGCCAGCGTGCTGGTCGGCGTCGGGATGTACGGCGCGACCACCTTCCTCAGCCAGTACTTCCAGCTGGCCCGCGCCAAGTCCCCGACCGTGGCCGGTCTGATGACCCTGCCGATGATCCTCGGCCTGGCGCTCTCCTCCGCGGTGGTCGGCCGGCTGATCACCAAGTACGGCAGGTGGAAGGCCTACCTGGTCTCCGGCACCGCGCTGCTCGCGATCGGCTTCGGCCTGCTCGGCACCGCCCGGGCCGACACCAGCTACGTGCTGCTCTCCGTCTACATGGCGATCACCGGCGTCGGCCTCGGTCTGACCAGCCAGAACCTGGTGCTCGCGGTGCAGAACACGGTGCCCCGGCACGAGCTCGGCGCGGCCAGCTCGGTGGTCACCTTCTTCCGCACCATGGGCGGCGCGATGGGCGTCTCCGCGCTCGGTGCGCTGATGACCAACAAGGTCGGCCACTACCTGGCCGAGAACCTGGCCGCCGCGCACATCCCGGCCTCGGCCTCGGCCTCCGGCGGCGGCATCCCCGACCTGGCCAAGCTGCCGGCCCCGATCGTGCCGCTGGTGACGGACGCCTTCGGCCACGGTGTCGGCAACGTCTTCCTGTGGGCCGCTCCGTTCGCGGTGCTGGCCTTCGTCACCGTGCTGTTCATCCGCGAGACGGCGCTGAAGACCAGCCAGGAGAACTGACCGGCGGGCGGGCCGACCGGTCGGCGGACACGCGAACGGGCCGGGGAGTGTCGAGACACTCCCCGGCCCGTCGTCGTCGGGTCCTGCGGGCTACTTCCCGGCGATCAGCGACAGTCCGTAGAGGACGACCGCGCCGCAGAGCGCGAAGCAGGTGTACGCGCCGGCCAGGGCGAGCTTGCCGCCGCCCGCGGCCCCGGCGGCCCCGCCGTCCCGGGCGGCTCCCGCCGCGGCCTCGCGGCGGGACAGCGCCAGGATGCCGAGCGCGAAGACGGCGACCACGGCGACGGTGATGCCGAAGCTGAGTCCGGCGGTCTGGGCCAGGGCGTTCCACTTGATGTGCATGGTGAGTGCTCCTCAGCCTGCGGCGCTCAGGCCGCGACCGTGGTCGAGGCGGGGGTGGGGGTGGTCGCCGCGCCGTTCGGCGTGACGTCGACCGGGGCGACCTCGACGGGGGTGACGTCGTTGACGTTGTCCGCGCTGACCGGCTGGCGGCGGGAGATCACCCACATCGCGGCCGAACCGGCCACCAGCACGGCACCGACCAGGGCGACGCCCCAGTTGCCCTGCTCGGCCACCAGGGCCGCGAGGCCGGAGACCACCGCGGCGGCCGGCAGGGTCAGGCCCCAGGTGTAGACCATGCGGCGGACCAGGCTCCAGCGCAGCTCGCCCTTCGGGCCGCCGAGGCCGGCGCCCATGATGCCGCCGGAGCAGACCTGGGTGGTGGAGAGGCCGAAGCCCATGTGCGACGAGGTCAGGATGACGGTCGCGGCGGCCGACTCGGAGGCGAAGCCCTGCGGCGGGCGGATGTCCGCCAGGCCCTTGCCCATCGAGCGGATGATCCGCCAGCCGCCCATGTAGGTGCCGAGCGCGATCGCGGCGCCGGCCGAGACGATCACCCAGGTGGGGGGCAGCGCGCCGTGCGGCAGGGCGCCGACCGAGACCAGGGTCAGGGTGATGATGCCCATCGTCTTCTGGGCGTCGTTGGTGCCGTGCGCCAGCGAGATCAGCGAGGAGGAGAAGACCTGGCCGGTCTTGAAGCCCTTCTCGGTGGTCGCCGCGTTGCCCTTGCGGGTGATCGCGTAAGCCAGCTTGGTGGCGCCCCAGGAGGCGAGGCCGGCCACGAAGGGGGAGGCGACCGCCGGGATGAGGATCTTGGTGATCACGGTGTCGAAGTTGACGCCGTTCATGCCGACGCCGACGATCGTGGCGCCGATCAGGCCGCCGTACAGGGCGTGCGAGGAGCTGGACGGCAGGCCGCGCAGCCAGGTCAGCAGGTTCCAGAGGATCGCGCCGGCCAGTGCGGCGAAGATGATCTCGGGATGGACGCCGGCCTTCTCGTTGACGATTCCGCCGGAGATGGTGGTGGCGACCTTCACGGACAGGAACGCACCCGCGAAGTTGAGCAGGGCCGCGATGGTGACCGCGACCTTCGGGCGGAGGGCGCCGGTCGCGATCGCGGTGGCGGCCGCGTTGGCGGTGTCGTGGAACCCGTTGGTGAAGTCGAAGGCGAGCGCCGTGATGATCACAACGGCCACCAGGAACGAGATGTGTTCCATACCCAAACAATCGTCGTAGTTGTCATACGGACGTTGATGACGTCGCGACCGTAGGTCGGCTTGGTAAACGGAAGGTGAACTGGGCCGGGAATCGTGGTTCCTAAGGTTGACCCGTAGTAACCATTGGCTTTCATCTTCGTGACTTCGGGCGCGCTGAACTGGACATTAGCGAAGAACATGCCGGTTCGACCCGGTTTGCTGAGACCTGTCTCACAGATCAATCCAGAATTAACCTCCCAGTCCTCACACGCCCTGTTTCCGGCGAGTAACCCATGGGAGGATCTGCGGGATCCGGGAAGCCGGGACAGGGGCAGTGCGCGGCGGGGAGGACCACGGGCATGAGCGGGGCGGGACAGAGAGCCGAAACGACAGCCGTACGACCCTGGGTCCGGGCGGCGCTGCGCTGCGGAGCCGTCCTCGCGGCGGCCGCCCTCGCGCTGCCGGTGGCCACCCAGGCCGCCTGGGCCGCGCCGGACCCGGGAACCGGCCAGATCGTCCCCGGCGCGGACCCGCTCGCCGCCGCCAAGGCCACCCTCGGCCCGATGCTCGACCAGCTGCACGCGCTCTACCAGAGCGCCGAGGCCGCCACCGAGCAGTACAACGGCGCCGTCGCCAAGGTGGCGGAACAGCAGACCACGCTCACCGACGTCCAGGGCCGGCTGGACCGCCAGCAGAAGCAGGTCGACGCCGGCACCGACATCGCCTCGCAGCTCGCCGCGGCGCAGTACCGCAACGGGGCCGCCTCCGCGTACGCCGAACTGCTGCTCTCCAAGGACCCGTACGAGGCGGTCACCATCGCCGAGCTGCTCGCCGTGGCCAGCCGCTCGCAGTCGGAGTTCCTGGACAAGCTGAAGAGCGACCGGGACGCGCTGGACGGGCTGAAGAAGGAGAACGAGGAGGCGCTGAAGGCCTCCCAGACGCTCGTCGCCCAGCAGGACGCGGCCAAGGCCAAGGCCGCCACCGACCTCGCCGCGGTCGAGCAGCTGGTCTCCTCGCTGACCGGTGCCCAGCGGGCCGAGCTGGAACAGCTGGAGAAGGCCAAGGCGGACGAGGCGCAGCTCGCGTTCCTCGCCTCCGGGGCGCTCGGCAAGGGTGAGCGCACGCCCTCCCTCCAGGGGCGCGCGGCCGTGGTCTTCGCGCTGGCACAGCTGGGCAAGCCGTACCTGTGGGGCGGCACCGGACCGGACTCCTACGACCGCTCCGGCCTCACCTCGCAGGCCTGGCTGCACGCCGGCAAGGCGATCCCGCGCACCAGCCAGGAGCAGTGGGCGCAGCTGCCGCACGTGGCGCTCAACCAGCTGCGGCCCGGCGACCTGGTGGTGTACTTCCAGGACGCCTCGCACATCGGGATGTACATCGGCGGCGGGCTGGTCGTGCAGGCGCCGCGTCCCGGGGCGTTCATCAAGATCTCGCCGATCGGCTCGATGCCGATCCTCGGAGCCGTCCGGCCGGACCCGTCCGGTGCGGCGGACGAGGCGGGAGGCACCTGGAAGGTGCCGGACCTGCCGTCGGGCTGGGACGCCGCGACGCCGATCGCGCCGAGCCCGGTCAAGCAGGTGCCGGCCCCGCCGGCCCCGGGCGGCGTGGTGACGCCGCCGACCACGCCGGGGACCCCGCCGACCACGCCGACCGACCCGGGGACGCCGACCGGTCCGGGCACGCCGACCCCGACCCCGACGGAGACGCAGGGCACCCCGTCCCCGACCGGCACCCCGGGGACGCCCACCCCGACCGGCACCGGCACCCCGACCGGCACCGGAAGTCCGACCGGCACCGGCGGCCCGACCGGAGGCAGCCCCAGCTGGACGGGCTCGGCCGGCGCCTCGGCGCCGGGCAGCGCCACCGCCACCCTGCCGCTGGGCACGCCGACGAACTGACCCGGCCGCTGCCGAGGAGGCCGCCCCGCGTCCGG
>NZ_JBHUAF010000439.1:0-6899 GCF_042789895.1 Kitasatospora sp. NPDC056783 | reverse complement strand
CCTCCCGCCCACCCTCCGGGAGCCCGCGGACCGCCGCCAACAGGGCTGCTGCCTCCGGGTGACGCGCCGCCGGGTGACGAGGCCGCCGGGGCGTGCCGGACACGGCCTACGAGAGCCCCGAGCCCTCCTGCTCGTCCGACTCCACCACGGCCCGCTCCTCGCGCAGCCGCACCACCTGCCGGCGTCGCGCGACCACGCCGTACGCCCCGGCCGCGCTCGCCACGAAGGCCGCCAGGCCGACCCACGGCCGGTCGAAGACGTGGCCGGTCAGGTGGTCCAGCGAGTACCGGCCGGCGCCGGCCAGGCCGATCGCCAGCCCGGCCGCGCCGAGGAACGCCGGGTACTCGTAGCCGCCGGACATGGCGAAGAAACCCGCCGGGGCGTGCACCGACACCGCGCCCGCCATCGTCCCGGCCACCACCGCGCCGGCCGCCGGGGTGGCCAGCCCCGCCACCAGCAGTGCGCCGCCGCCCGCCTCGCCGACACCGGCCGCGAGCGCGCTCTGCCGGGCCGGGTGGAAGCCCATGTGCTCCATGGCCTCGGTGGTGCCCTCCAGGCCGCCACCGCCGAACCAGCCGAACAGCTTCTGGGTGCCGTGCGCGATCAGCACCCCACCGACCGCGCCGCGCAGGGCCAGCAGGCCCAGGTCCTTACGGTTCAGACACATGTCGCGTCCTCGTTTCGGTCTCGGCGGAGGAGTGAACCGCCTCGGCGGCGGTCCTGCTTCCATGGCACCCGAGAGCGCCCGTCCCTTCGAGCCGGGACCGCCATCCGGGCGAATTCGCCGCCGATCGGGAATGAACCCGCCGAGCGGAAGCGGACCGCCTGGCCGGGCCGTGAGCGCGCCGCCGACCGGAGAGATCCACGCCACGCCCGGCCGCGGGGCGTGGCGGGCCGGGCACCCCCGGCCCCGCGGTCATGCTTGGCCCATGTTCGTCTTCAACCTCGCCAGCGCCTTCATCACCTTCTTCGCCGTGGTCGGACCACCGAAGACCCTGCTGGCCTTCGCCCGCCTGGCCGGGACCCGCAGCAACCGAGAGCTGCGCCGGTTGGCGGCGCTGAGCACGGCGATCTCGGCGGTCATCGGCCTGGTGCTCGGCTTCGGGGCCGACGAGCTGACCACGCTGTTCCACATCAGCGACGAGTCGCTCCGGATCGCGGGCGGGGCGATCTTCTTCGTCTACGCCGTCGCCCTGGTCTTCGGCGTCCACCTCGGCGCGGAGGGCGACGAGGACGAGCACCTGGCGAACCCGCTGGTGGACGGCATCCGCGAACTGCTGCTGCCGTACATCGCCAGCCCGCTGGCGATCACGGCCGTCCTGGTCGCCTCGCTCAACCAGAACAACTGGGGCTGGAAGGCCGCCGTCTCCGGGGCCTACGTAGCCGTCGCGGTGATCAACTACCTCTGCGTGGCGGTGCTCGCGCCACTGATGCGGCGCACCCACCGGACCTCCCTGGAGGTGCTGTCCCGGCTGCTCGGACTGCTGCTGGCGGCGGTCGGCGTGGAGCTGTTCCTGGAAGGCCTGGCGGGGCTGGGGGTGCCCCTGCCCGTGGGGCACTGAGCCGGGGCCGCCGGATGGACCGGGGGGCGGCGGGCTACCAGGCGAACCGGGGGCGGCCGGACCGGGGGCGGCCGGACGGACCGGGGGGCGGCCGGGCCGGCGGTCAGGCCGCCGCGAGGCGGGCCAGCACCCCGCCGATCCGTTCGCGCACCAGCGGGTCCGCGACCAGCCCGTCCGGGCCGACCGCCCCGCGCTCCAGCGGAATCCGGACGCAGGCCCCGTCCAGCACGACCGCCCCGGTGTAGCCGAGGACGGTGCGCAGGGTGGCCTCGGCGCCCAGGCCCCGGCCCGGCCCGGCGGCGTTGATCCAGGCCGCGGGCTTGTCCGAGATCTCGACCCCGCCGACCGTCCAGTCCAGCAGGTTCTTGAACGCGCCGGGCAGCGTCCCCGCGTACTCCGGGGTGCAGACCAGCAGCGCGTCGGCCGCCTCGATCGCGACCCGCAGCGCGGCCACCGGCTCCGGCGGCGGGTCGGTGTCGTGGTCCGGGTTGAAGGGCGGCAGCCCGGCCAGCCCGGCGTAGTACGTGGTCCGCAGGCCCGGGGTGGCGGCGGCCACCGCGGCGGCCGTGCGCAGCACCGTCTCGTTGGCGGAGCCGGCCCGCAGGCTCCCGGGCAGCAGCAGGATGTGGCGCTCGTTCGGCATGCCCGGGAACCTACTCCCTGACGCCCGCGTCAAGGCCGGCCGACGCCCCGGCGGTGGTCAGCGCGGTTCCACCGGCCGCCAGAACACCGGGCTGGAGAGGATCATCGAGCTGGACGGCTGGCCGTAGCCGCCGAGCCGGTCGCACACCGCCTCGAACTCGGCCATCGTCGACACCGCGACCAGCAGCACGCAGCACGCCCCGCCGGTGACCCGGTGCAGCTGGACCACCTCCGGCCAGGTCGCCACCTCCGGGTCCCGCAGCACGCAGCGCGGGCCGTAGCACTGGATCTGGACCAGCGCGGTGATCGGCAGCCCGGCCCGGGTGAGGTCCACATGGGCGTGGTAGCCGCTGATCACCCCCTCGGACTCCAGCCGGCGGACCCGTTCGGCCACCGCGGGTGCGGACAGGCTCACCCGGCGGGAGAGTTCGTTGTACGAGAGCCGGGCGTCGGCCTGGAGCTCGGCCAGCAGACGGCGGTCGACGGCGTCCAAGACGGCCTCCCGGGCGGTCGGGATCACGGTATTTCCGTTCACAAGGCGAATCGGCCGAACGCCTCGCGAACGACAGGTCCGGAGGCGGTTGCGATGCCCGTCGACCATTCAAGCGGGGGGCACCGCCGCCGCACAATGGGCACCGGTGGAACCCGGCGGTCCGTCCGGGTCACAGGACCGGGCTCCCCGGGCCCGGCCCGCTGGACCGGACCCACCGAACCGGGTCCGGCCGGACCGGGCGACGGGGCCCGGAGGGATCAGGAGGATCGGGATGGGGCACGACACGGTGGAGACACCCAACCTGTCGTTCGGTCGGGCCGGCGCACCTGGCCGGGGCACCCCGTACGCCCAGTACGTGCGCCTGGAGGAGCTGCACGGCCTGCAGCACCCGCGCAGCGAGGAGCCGGCCGAACTGTCGTTCATCGTCACCACCCAGGTGATGGAGCTGTTGTTCGACCTGCTGCGGCACGAGTGGACGCTCGCCCGGCAGGCCCTGCGCGAGGACGACCTGACCACCGCGCTGGCCGCGCTGCGCCGGGGCACCCACGCGCAGGACGTGCTGGTGGAGTCCTGGGACCTGCTGGCCACCATGACGCCGCGCGAGTTCAACTCCTTCCGCTCGCTGTTCGGCGAGGCCTCCGGCTTCCAGTCCGCCGCCTTCCTGCACCTGGAGTTCCTGCTCGGCAACAAGAACGCCGCGCTGCTGAAGATGTACGACGGGATGCCCGCGACGCAGGCCGAACTGGCCGAGGCGCTGCGCTCCCCCGGCCTGTACGACGAGGCGCTGGCCCTGCTGGCGCGCCGCGGCCTGGCACCGCGCCCGGCGGCCTCCGAGCAGCGCTACCAGCCGTCCGCGGAGGTCGAGGCCGCGTGGCGGCGGGTATACACCGAGCCGGAGTGGGCGGCGCTCCAGCCGCTCGGCGAGGCCCTGCTGGACGTGGCCGAGCGGGTCACCCGGTGGCGCCAGCGCCACCTCTCGGCGGTCAAGCGGACCATGGGCGGCAAGCCCGGTTCGGGCGGCTCCAGCGGGCTGGTCTGGCTGCGCAAGTCGGCCGACCAGGACGTGTTCCCGGAGCTGTGGACGATCCGGGACGAGCTGTGACGGGCCCCGCGCCGCAACCGCAGGACGAGGAAGGGACGGGAATGACCACGCGTGAGGAGTGCGCGGCGCTGGACGCCGTCGACCCGCTGGCGGAGTTCCGCAAGGAGTTCGCGCTGCCGGACGGGGTGATCTACCTGGACGGCAACTCGCTGGGCGCGCTGCCGGTGCGCACGCCCGAGCGGGTGCGCCGGGTGGTGGAGGAGGAGTGGGGCCGGGAGCTGATCCGCAGCTGGAACGACGCCGGCTGGTTCGAGCAGCCGTACCGGCTGGGGCGGCGGATCGCGCCGCTGATCGGCGCCGACCCGGCGGAAGTGGTCGTCTGTGACACCACCTCGGTCAACCTGTTCAAGGTGCTGTCGGCCGCGCTGCGGCTGCGGCCGGGCCGGGGCACGGTGCTCGGCGACGCCGAGGCCTTCCCGACCGACCTGTACATCGCCGAGGGCGTGACCGGCCTGGCCGAGGGCGCCCGCAGCGCGCTGATCCGCCCCGAGGAGCTGGACCGGCACCTGGACGGGGACGTCGCCGCGGTCGTCCTCTCGCACGTGGACTACCGCACCGGCGAGTTGCTCGACATGCCCGGGATCACCGCCCGGGTGCGGGCCGCCGGCGCGCTGATGATCTGGGACGTCTGCCACTCGGTGGGCGCCCTGCCGGTCGAACTCGACGCCGCCGGCGCGGACTTCGCGATCGGCTGCACCTACAAGTACCTGAACGGCGGCCCCGGCTCGCCGGCCTTCCTGTACGTCGCCGAGCGGCACCTGGCGGCCGGCCCGCTCCAGCCGCTGAGCGGCTGGTTCGGCCACGCCCGGCCGTTCGCCTTCGAGCCCGGGTACGACCCGAAGCCGGGCATCGGCCGCTTCCTGACCAGCTCGCCCTCACTGCTCGGCCAGGCCGCGCTGGACGCCTCGCTGGACCTCTGGGAGCGGGTCGACCTGGCGGCGGTCCGGGCGAAGAGCCTGGCGCTGACCGACCTGTTCGTCTCGCTGACCGAGGGGCTGGACGGCATCGAGGTGGTGACCCCGCGCGAGCACGCCCGGCGCGGCAGCCAGGTCGCGCTAAGGCACGCCGACGGCTACCCGGTGGTGCAGGCCCTGATCGAACGCGGGGTGATCGGCGACTTCCGCGCGCCGGACCTGATGCGCTTCGGCTTCACCCCGCTCTACCTGTCGTACACCGAGGTCCGGGACGCGGCCCGGCAGTTGGCCGAGGTGCTGGAGAGCGGCGAGTGGCGGGCCGAGCGGTTCTCCCGCCGGGGCGAGGTGACGTAGCGGGCGGGCCGCCCCCGGGGGCGGGTGGAACCGGGACAAGTGGAACCGGGGGCGGGTGGAACCGGAGGCCTGCCGTTCTTTGGCATTAATAATGCCCAGCATTAAACTGGGGCGCATGGCAAGGACACCGGCGGGCCACGAGACCCGCGAGAGGCTGCTGCGGGCGGCGGAGGAACTCTTCGCCTCCCGGGGCGTGGAAGCCGCCCTGACCAGGGACATCACCCGGCTGGCCGGGCAGAGCAACCCGTCCGCCGTGCAGTACCACTTCGGATCCCGCGAGGGCCTGCTCGACGCGATCATGGCCGGCCGCCAGGAGCGCACCGAGCGGGCCCTCGCACCGCGCCTGCCCGCGCTCGCCGACGCGGACCTGCCCGGACTGCTCGACGCCCTGATCGCGGCCGAGGCCACCGAACTGCGCACCGAACAGGGCCGGCGCTGCCTTCGGATCTCCGCACAGATCAGCCACAGCAGCGGGGTCCGCACCCGGACCCCGCACCCCACCCTGGCCGGCGGCGGCTACTGGCGGCTGATCGAACTGGTCGAGGAGCGGATCTCCGCCCTGCCGGAGCCGATCCGGCTGGAGCGGATCGACCTGGTCCTCACCCTCATCGGCGCGGCCCTGGCCGACCGGGCGCAGCAGTACCTCACCGGGTCCACCCCCCTGACGGACGAGGAGACCTTCCTCGCCGACCTGGTGACGGTGTCCGCCGCCATGCTCTCCTCCCCCGCCCCCCGAAGGAGCACGTCATGAACGACCTCACCGGCAAGACCGTCATCATCACCGGCGGCGCCCGCGGCCTCGGCGCCGAGGCCGCCCGGCTCTCCGTCGCGGCCGGGGCCGCCGTCGTGATCACCGACGTCCTGGACGACGACGGCGAGGCCACCGCGGCCGAACTCGGCGAGCGGGCACGGTTCGCGCGGCACGACGTGACCTCGGAGCAGGACTGGCAGCGCGTGGTGGACTTCGCGGTGGCCGAGTTCGGCGCGGTGCACGGCCTGGTCAACAACGCCGGGATATCCACCGGTTCGCTGCTCGCGGACGAGAGCGTCGAGCACTTCCGCAAGGTCCTGGACATCAACCTGACCGGCGTGTTCATCGGGATGAAGACCGTCGTCCCGGCGCTGCGCGCGGCCGGCGGCGGCTCGATCGTCAACATCTCCTCCGCGGCCGGCCTGATGGGCCTGGCCCTGACCGCCGGCTACGGCGCCTCCAAGTGGGGCGTGCGCGGCCTGAGCAAGATCGGCGCGGTCGAGCTGGGCAGCGAGCGGATCCGGGTCAACTCGGTGCACCCGGGCATGACCTACACCCCGATGACCGCCTCGGTCGGCATCCGGCGCGGCGAGGGCAACTACCCCAACACCCCGATGGGCCGGGTCGGCGAGGCGCCCGAGATCGCCTCCGCCGTGGTCTACCTGCTCTCCGACGAATCCTCCTACGTCAACGGCGCCGAACTGGCGGTGGACGGCGGCTGGACCACCGGCCCGACCGTCAAGTACGTCATGGGGCAGTGACCCTCCCCCTCCCCGAGGCGTCCGGAGCACGGTGACGCGACCCCGGAGGCCTCCGTGACACAGCTGATGTCCGGGCCGAGTTCGATCGACATCACCCTTGGGAATTCTCGAAATTGATGGCACATCAGATTCAGGAGAGGCGTGCTTGACCCTCGAACTCGGCCCGCTGAAGCCCGAACCCGCCCAGCGGCGCCCGGTGGAGCGCTTCTTCGAGACGAACCAGCCTGCGGGGCCGTCCGGTTCGCCGGGTCCTCGACGAGCCGTCGACGGCCGGACGGGGACCGGGGCGGCACCGCGAGGACGACGAGGACGACGCAGGC
>NZ_JBHUAF010000438.1:0-6946 GCF_042789895.1 Kitasatospora sp. NPDC056783 | reverse complement strand
CGCCCGAGGAGCACCACCGTTGCACTTCCACGGCTACGAATGGGCCGGTGACGGCCGGCTGCTGGCGAAGGACTCGGAGCGCCGCCCGGTCGAGGGCGGCGGCTTCAGGCTCTCGGACCTTCCGCCCTTCATGACCGGCTGGTGGCTGCTCCGGCCCGCCGCTCAGATCCGGGGCACCTGGGAGACCGCCGCCGAAGCGGCCGAGTGGCTCTCCAGCCGCTACGAGGAACACACCCCCGACGGCGACACCTGGCTACCGCTCCCCACCCGGCGGCGCCACACGACCGCCCAACTGACCCAGGGCCTCGACGCGGTGTGGTCCCGCTGGGTCTCCGACAGCCGCTGGTCCGGCCACTACGCGATCGTCTGCCCCAACAAGGCCTGGCCGGACCTCCCCTGCCCGGCCCCGCCCCGCTGACGCCGGACGCGCCCCACGCCCCGGCGCACCCGGCGCGGCAGCCCGCACAGCACCTGGCCCGTGGGGCGGTCAGGGCCGGTGCCCGGTCGTGAGTTCGGCGTCGGCGGCGGCGAGGATGCGGCCGAAGGTGTGGGCGATGAGGGGCTTGGCCAGCACCCGGGTGAGGGTCGCGCCGAAGGGCAGGCGGACCTGGAAGGTGGTCGTCCACGCGACCTCCGTCCCGCCGGCGACCTCGGTGAAGGTCATCCGGCCGAGTTCGTGCCGGGACGGCGGCACGCTGCGCTCGACCGTGTAGTCGAAGCCGTGCGGCCGGTCGTAGGTGGTGACCCGCTCGCGGAACCAGCCGATCGCCCAGGTGTGCAGCCGGACCGCCCCCACCCCGTAGGGCGCACCGGCCCCGCGACGGGCCAGGCGGGCTCGGAGGATGAGCGGTGAGCGGGTGTAGTTGGTGGTGGTGGCGCACCAGTCGAAGACGTCCTCGATCGGTGCCGCGATGACGCGTCGGACGGTCAGGGTCTCCATGGCCGTGTCCCCTCTCTCGGTCGGCGGCGGCGCGGACCGCGACCACCGCGCCCGACAGGTGGACCGGGCAGCCGCCGGAAAGGTGACACCGGAGCCCGACTCGTCGCCCCGGCGCCGAGGCGGCCCCCTTCCCGCCGCCACGGCCGCCCCCGCGAGCGCGCCCGGCCTCCCCCGCGCCCCGTGTGGCACATTGGCCGGATGCCCCAGAGCCCCGGGGCCGCGTGATCGAGAACCGAGGTCTTCCGTGTCCGAATTCCAAGCCGCGCCGCGAACGGTCGTCGAGGCCTGCTTCGATCCGCAGGGCACGGCCGCGCTCGACTACGTCTACGACGTCGCCGCGGCCGTCGGATTGTCGGACCAGCCGGTGCGGCTCGCCGTCCGCCGCCTGGAGGCGGCGGGCGTCCTGCGACAGGAGGGGCGGGGCCGCAAGGGCCGCCTCGTGCTGACCGACGCCGGCCGGCTCCGCTCGGACGCGGACGCCCGGTTCATCGCGCTCGCCTACGCCCAGGACGCCGGCCTCGCCCCCTGGGACGGACTCTGGCGCCTCTCCACCTTCTCCGTGCCCGAGCGCCACCGGTCGGAACGCGACGCCCTCCGCACCGCGCTGACCAGGCTCGGCGCCGTCCCGCTCGCCCCCGGCGCCTACGTGAGCCCGCACGACCTCCTCGACGAACTCGCCGAGGAGGTCTCGGAGGCGACCGTCGGCACCTACCTGATCACCGCCGAGGCCACCCGCCTGACCGGCCCCGGCTTCACCGATCCCGCCTCCACCGCGGCGCTCCTCTGGCCCCCGGCCGAGACGGTCGAGGCCTACCGGCCCCTCGCCGACGCACTCGCCGAGGAACCCCTGGGCCCCGAGCGCGGCTCCGTCGAGCTCGTCGCCACCGGGCTGCGCCTGGCCGAGGCCTTCACCCGCGCCCTGGAGCGCGATCCCCTCCTCCCCCCGGAGCTGCGGCCCGCCCCCTGGCCCCCGTCCATGGTCCGGCGCGACTTCGGCGAGGCCTGGGCCGAGATCCGCGGCCGCACCCCGGACCTCTCGCTCTTCCGCGCCTTCGACCCGCAGCCCTGAAACCTGAGCCCTGAAACCTGAAACCTGAACAAACCTGCCTGGCCAGTCTTCACCCGGACGGACGCAATAAAGAATTCCCGGATCGCGAATGCATTCGAGGAATGATATATCAATAATATGCTCGAATCATACAAGAAAGTATTGGTGTCGGGCGGATTGGGATTCGTCGGAAGACACCTGACCAACGCCCTTCTCATTCTGGGCAAAGAGGTGGCCATCATCGACAACGCCCGGACGGCGACGAGCATCGCCACACCGCCCGGGGCCACCCTGCACATGCTGGACATCCGCGAGGTCGACGCCATCACCGAGGCCGTGGACGACGCCGACCTGGTCTTCCACGTCGCCGCGAACGCCAACGGCACACTGTCGGTGACACAGCCGCGCCTCGACTTCGAGATCAACGCGCTCGGCACACTGGTCTTCGCCGAGGCCCTCCTCAAGGCCTCCGTCAGCCGGATGGTCTACGTCTCGTCCGCGTCCGTGTACGGAACGCCCCGGAAATTCCCCATGGACGAGGACCACCCGACCCGCCCGTTCGTGCCCTACGGCGCCTCGAAGCTCAGCGGTGAGATCACCTGCCTGGCCCTCCACCGCGCCTGCGGCCTTCCGGTGGTCGTCGGCCGCCCCTTCTGCGTCTACGGGCCCGGGGAGAACCCGCACGAGGCGATGGTCGAGGTCGGGCGCTTCCTTCGCTGGCACCTCAACCACCAGCCCATCCAGATCGTCGGCGACATCGACCGCAAGACCCGCGACTTCGTCCATGTCACCGACCTGGTCCAGGGGTTGCTGACGATCGCCGACCGGGCCGAACCGGGCGAGGTGTTCAACATCGGCTCCGGAACGGAGGTGTCCATGCGCGGCCTCGTCGAGGAGATCGGGCGGGCCACCGGCATCACCCCGGAGGTCAGCGTGATCCCGGAGATCGAGGACGACACCTACCGGCTGGTCGGCGACATCTCCAAGCTCCAGGGCCTGGGGTACCAGCCGGCGATCACCCTGGCCGAGGGCGTGCGCGACCTGGCCGAACGCCTCGGCCCGAACCCGGAACTCCCGGGCAGCCCGACCATCTTCTCCGTCGGCCAGCACGGCGAGTCCTGACCGGCGAGCCCTGACCAGCGAGCCCTGACCGGCGAATCCTGCCGGGCGCGCCACCGCCCCGTACGGAACTCCCGTACGGGGCGACGGCGTTCGACCGCGAGTCAGCTACGCCCGCACCCGGGCCGCCGTCGGCCGGTGGTCGCTTCCGGTGGCGGGGAGGGTCCAGGCTGCGGTGGCGGGCAGGTCGCGGGTCAGGATGTGGTCGACGCGCGCCAGCGGCAGGGCGGCGGGCCAGGTGAAGCCGAACCCCCGTTCCGCCGGGGCGAGTCGGGAGGTGAGCGGGCCGAGGGCGCGGTCACCGGCGGCGGCGTTGAGGTCGCCCAGCAGCAGGACCTTCCGCAGCGGCTCCTCGTCGAGCGCCCGGGCGAGGGCGGCGATGTTACGGTCGCGGTGGCCGGCGGTGAAACCGTCGAAGTTCAGCCGCACCGACGCCAGATGGGCGACGTAGACGGCCAGCGGGCCGCCGGGTCCCCGGACTTCGGCCCGCAGCGAGCGGCTCCAGCCGGGGTCGATGGTCAGCCGCTTCGCGTCGGTCACCGGGTAGCGGCTCCACAGCGCGACCGTTCCGATGCGCACCCGGTGTGCCAACTCCCCGTCCAGGACGCCCTGGTAGGCGGGAAGCGCGGCATCGGTGACCTCCTCCAGGGCGACCAGGTCCGGGTGCGCGGCGAGCAGGGACCGCGCGGTGCCCGCCGGGTCCGGGTTGTCCGCGCCCACGTTGTGGGTGACGACGGTGAGTTGGGAGCCGGGCCCCGCCCCGGGCGGCCCGCCACCAACCCCGGGCAACGGCCCGAACAGCGACCCGAACAGCACCGCCCACGCCACCGCCGGCACCACGGCCCCGCACGCCGCCACCGGGGCCCGCCGCAGCACCGCGCACAGCAGCACCACGGGCACCACCAGCCCGCACCACGGCAGCACGCTCTCCCACAGGCTCCCGAGGTGCATCCCCAGGTCCGGCACCCGCCGGTGCCCGGCCAGGCCGAGCGCGGCGAGCAGCGCGAGGCCACCGGGCACCCACCCGCGCCGCCACACCGGCACCGCCCGCCGCCGGGACGTACGCGGGGACGTACGCGGGGACGCGAGCCGGGAAGACCGCGACCGACCAGGCCGTACCAGCCGAACACCGAGCGCCACGACCCGCCTACCCCGCCGCGTCCGGCAGCATCGCCGGGCAGGTCCCGCCCGGCGTGGTCCGCAGCTCGAAGTGCCAGATCTCGTTGCCGTACACCTGGCACAGCCCGTACGCCGCGCCGTGCTGGATCAGCCAGTAGTCGGCGCTGGTCGGGCCGACGTCCACGGCCTTGCCGGAGACGTGCGCCGACTTCTCCGGCGTGTTCACGAACCGCCGGGCCTGTTCCAGGCTCCCGTACGTGACCACCGCCCGGTCCAGCAGCCGCTGCTGGTAGCCCGTGCCGCGCCAGCCGGAGGTCACGCTCATCTCGATGCCCTGGGCCTTCGCGGCCCCGGCGGCCTCACGCAGGGCCGCCAGCAGTGCCGGATCCAGGTTCCGCACGGCCGCCGCCCGATCGTCGAGGGGGCTGAGCGTCACCCCGTCGGGGATCCGCCCGTCCTCGCCCGCGCCACCCGCGTCCCCGGAGGGGGACACGCTGACGGTCGCCGCCAGGGTGCGCAGCACCGACTCGCCGGCCGGAGGACCGCCGGCGCAGGCTGCGGCCAGGGCCAGCGCCCCCGCCGCCGAGACGCCGACGGCCACCCGCCGCCGCCCACCACCCCACATCGCACGACCCGCACCACGCCCCCGCTCCACCCTGCTCACGCCGGCCTCCCGACCACTCGTCGCGTTCCGCCGCGACATACCGCCGCGGCGCCACCATTGGAGTAGGCCCGGTGTTGCCAGGATGTTCGCGCCGGCCGATACGTTTTCGATAGGTCCGATCGGGTCCAATGGAGACGGCGGAACAGCGACGGAACGAGGAGAACAGCACGTGCGGGTCCTGGTGGTGGAGGACGAGATCTACCTCGCCGAGGCGGTCCAGGCCGGCCTGCGGCTGGAGGCGATCGCCTGCGACATCGTCACCGACGGCGACGCCGCCCTGGAGCGCCTGGCCGTCCACGACTACGACGTCGTCGTCCTGGACCGCGACCTCCCCGGCACCCACGGCGACGACGTCTGCCGCGCCATCGTCCGGCAGCGGCTCGGCTGCCGCGTGCTGATGCTCACCGCCGCCGCCCGCCTCGACGAGAAGGTCGCCGGCTTCGAACTCGGCGCCGACGACTACCTCACCAAGCCCTTCGACCTGCCCGAACTCGTCGTCCGGCTGCGCTCGTTGGCCCGCCGCCCGGCCCAGTCCGCGCCACCCGTCCTGGAGTACGCCGGACTGCGCGTGGACCCGTTCCGCCGAGAGGTCTACCGCGACGGACGCTACGTCGCCCTCTCCCGCAAGCAGTTCGCCGTCCTGGAGGTCCTGATCACCGCCCGCGGCGGCGTCATCAGCGCCGAACAGCTACTGGAACGCGCCTGGGACGAGAACGCCGACCCGTTCACCAACGCCGTCCGCATCACCATCTCCGGCCTGCGCAAACGCCTCGGCGACCCCTGGCTGATCCACACCGTGCCGGGCGTCGGCTACCGCCTCTGCGACACCGCCCCCGACCAGGGCACCCGGTGACCGGACGCGAGCGGCCCCGCCGCCTCACCGCCCGGCTGCGCCTGACCCTCAGCTACGCCCTCTTCGCCGTCACCGCCGGCGTCCTCTCCCTCGCCGTGGTCTACGTCGGCATGCGCTACGTCCCCAACTACCCGCTGACCTCGGCCAATCCGCGCTACCGCTCGGAGGCCCCGTCCCGCCAGGAGATCCTGCACTCGCTGCTCACCGCCGGCGGCTACGCCCTCGCCCTGCTGACCGCCGTCGGCCTGTTCGGCGGCTGGCTGATCGCCGGCCGGGTGCTGCGCCCGTTGCAGGACATCACCCGTGCCGCCCACCGGGCCACCGGCGGAGCCCTGGAGCACCGCATCGCCCTCACCGGGCCGCGCGACGAGTTCACCGACCTGTCCGACGCCTTCGACGAGATGCTGGAACGCCTCCAGCGCTCCTTCGAGGCCCAGCAGCGCTTCGCCGCCAACGCCTCCCACGAGCTGCGCACCCCGCTGGCGATCACCCGCACCATGCTCCAGGTCGCCGCCGCCGACCCGGCCGGCCAGGACTGGACGAAGCTCGTCGCCCGGCTCCAGGACACCAATCAGCGCGGCATCGAGACCACCGAGGCCCTGCTCCAGCTCGCCGACCTCGGCCACGCCCCGCCCGAGACCGGCCCCACCGACCTCGCCGTCACCACCGGCCAGGCCCTGGCGGTCGTCCACGACGAGGCCGCGGAGCTCGGCGTGACCGTCACCGCCGACTGCCGCCCGGCCCCCACCACCGGCAATCCGGTGCTGCTGCGCCAAGCCGCCGTCAACCTGCTGCACAACGCGCTGCGGCACAACCTGCCCGCCGACGGCCGGGTCACCGTCACCACCGGCGCCGACCCGGACCGCCCCGGCCACGTCCGCCTCACCGTCGCCAACACCGGGGCCGTTCTGGCCCCGGAGGCCGTCGCCACGTTCACCGAACCGTTCCTGCGCGGCCGCGGCCGCACCGCCCAGGCCGGCCCCGTCCGCCGGGGTCACGGGCTGGGCCTCGCCATCGTCGCCGCCGTCGCCGAGGCCCACCACGGCGAGCTGGGCCTGGCCCCCGAGCCCGCCGGCGGCCTGCGCGCGGTCCTCTCGCTGCCGGCCCGGCAGGCCTGACCCCGGCACGGCGAAGACACGGCGGACACGGCAGTGAAGACACGGCAGCGAAGACACGGCGAGGGCCGGTGCGGATCACCCGCAC
>NZ_JBHUAF010000437.1:0-6947 GCF_042789895.1 Kitasatospora sp. NPDC056783 | reverse complement strand
CACAGGCCCGGACGGCGACCAGGCCCTCTCCGCCCGTCAGTTCGTCGTATCCGGACAGGATCCGCTCCGCCAGTGCGGCCGCCCCCGGCCTGCGGGGTGGTCACCGGCGCGTGTGGTCGCGGAAGCCGCGGCCGCTCTTGCGGCCCAGGCAGCCCGCCGCGACCAGGTGCTCCAGCAGCGGCGCGGCGGCCAGGCCCGGCTCGCGGAACTCCTGGTGCAGCACCTGCTCGATCGTCAGCGAGACGTCCAGGCCGACCACGTCCAGCAGTTCGAAGGGGCCCATCGGGTAACCGCAGCCGAGCTTCATCGCGGTGTCGATGTCGTCCACCGTCGCGTAGTGCTCCTGGAGCATCCGCACCGCGTCGTTCAGGTAGGGGAAGAGCAGCGCGTTGACGATGAACCCGGCCCGGTCGCCGCACTCCACCGGGTGCTTGCCGACCTCGGCGGTCAGCTCCAGCACGGTCGCGGTGACGTCCGGCGCGGTCAGCACCGTGGAGACCACCTCGACCAGCCTCATGGCCGGCGCCGGGTTGAAGAAGTGCATGCCGATCACGTCCCGCGGCCGCGAGGTGGCGGTCGCGCAGCTGATCACCGGCAGCGAGGAGGTGGTGGTGGCGAGCACCGCGCCGGGCCCGACGACCTTGTCCAGGGCGGCGAACAGCTCCCGCTTGGCCTCCAGGTCCTCGGCGATCGCCTCGACCACCAGGTCCACCCCGGCCAGCCCGGAGTACCCGCCGACCGGGGTGACCAGCGCCAGCGCGGTGTCCCGCTGCTCCGCGCTCATCCGGCCCCTGGACACCGCGCGCTTCAGCGACTTCTCCAGCTGCGCCTTGGCGTTCTCGGCCTTCTCCGGGCCGCGGGCGGCCAGCAGCACCGGGTACCCGGCCTTGGCGAACACCTCGGCGATCCCGACGGCCATCGTCCCCGAGCCGCACACCCCGACGGTGCGCACCTCACGGCCCGGCACCCGGGACAGGGCGGGCCCGGTGGCCGCGTCCACCACCCTGGACGAGCCCGGCGACTCGTAGGTGTAGAAGCCGCGCCCGGACTTGCGGCCGAGCAGACCGGCCGAGACCAGCTGGCCGAGGATCGGGGCGGGCGCGTGCAGGCGGTCCCGGGACTGCTCGTACATGGCCTCCAGCACGGTGTGCGCGGTGTCGACGCCGATCAGGTCGAGCAGGGCCAGCGGGCCCATCGGCAGGCCGCAGCCGAGCCGCATCGCGGCGTCGATGTCCTCCCGCGAGGCGTACCTGGACTCGAACATCGCGGCGGCCTGGTTCAGGTACGCGAACAGCAGGCCGTTCACCACGAAGCCGGCCCGGTCGCCGGCCGCCACCGGCTCCTTGCCGAGGTCGCGGGCGAAGGCGGAGGCGTCCTCGGCCGTCCGCGGGGAGGTCAGCACGGTGCGGACCACCTCGACCAGCTTCATGCCGTGCACCGGGTTGAAGAAGTGCAGGCCGAGCACCCGTTCCGGACGGGTGGTCGCGGCGGCTATCCGGGTCACCGACAGGGCGGTGGTGCCGGTGGCCAGCACGGTGGTCTCCGGGCAGATCCGGTCCAGTTCGGCGAACACCTCCCGCTTCAGCTCCAACTGCTCGGGCACCTCCTCGATCACCAGATCGGCCCCGGCGGCGGCCGCCAGCTCGTGGCCGACCGAGATCCGGTCCAGCAGCCCGGCGCGCTCCTCGGCGGTGAGCCGCTCGCGCTCCACCGCGCGCGCGGTGGCCTCCTCGATCCGGGCCAGCGCCCGGGCGGCGGAGTCCTCGGTGGCCTCGATGCCGATCACCCGGCGGCCGCTCTTGGCGACCGCCACCGCGACGCCGGCACCCATCGTGCCGAGGCCGACGACGGCGACGGTGGGGAAGGGACGCTCCATCTGTCCTGACTCCTAGTCATGAAGGGTCCGCGCGTGCTCCGGTGGGCGCGCCGCCGCGCCCGGACGCCGGGGGCGGCCGCCGCCGGAGGAGGGTTCACCCGCGGGGCTGGGGAGATGACGGGGGTGTCGGCGCATCCGGGCAGGGGCCGGTCCGCTCCGGCCGAACCGCGGATGTGCCGTGGTGCTCAGGCGCTCGAAGGTGAAGGAAGCGGCTCTGATGAGGGGAGGAACCCGGCCCGCCGCGGTTCGCGGCGCCGACCGGTGAAGGCGCACCCGCGCGGGCGCCCGAGAAACGGCGGCCGCGGCCTGCCGCCGGTGCGGCTCCCGAAGCCCGGCGGTGGTGCGTGTCCGGCCACTGTAGCGAAGCTACTCGCGAGTAGGAAGGGGGAGGCGGCGGAAATCCGTTCAGGGCGGGGGCGGGTGATCGCCGGGGCGGCCGGCGCGGGGCGGCTGCGCGACGTGGTTCCCCGCTCACTCGGCTCATCGGCGGAATGGACCGGGTGCGCTCGATCCCCGGTCCCGCTTCGCCATGTTCACGGGGGAAGCGCGGGACGGCGCGGGTGCGGCCGGCCGCCGTGCGTCACCCGGCCACGAACGAGTGAACAGGCGGACGGGCGTCCGTTTGTTCCACTCGATAGGGGAGTTATCGGTACCCGCTCCGCGGGGCAGCATGACGACATGCGCACCGTCACCGCCTCCCAGGCCGCCGAACCCGTCGAGCCGCCCGGCTCCGGAGCCCTCGTGGCCGCCGTGGCGCTGCCGCCGCGCGCCGAGCGGGCCGCGCGGGCCGAGGCCGCCGCCGACCGGCTGCGCACCGCCGCCGTCGAGGCGGTGGCCGTCACCTGGGTGGACAACGCGGGCATCACCCGGGTCAAGGCCGTGCCGCTCGGCGGCCTGGTGCACGCGGCCGAGTGGGGCGTCGGCACCGCGCCCTGCTTCGACGTGTTCCTCGCCGACGACGCCATCACCACCAGCCCGATCATCGGAGGCCCCACCGGGGACCTGCGGCTCTATCCCGACGTCGACCGGCTCGTCCCGCTGGCCGCCCAGCCCGGCTGGGCCTGGGCCCCGGGGGACCGCCACACCCAGGCCGGCGGTCCGCACCCCGGCTGCCAACGGCTGTTCGCCCGCCGGATGGAGGCCGCGGCCGCCGCACGCGGGCTCGGCCTCAAGGCCGGCATCGAGGTCGAGTGGGTGGTCGCCCTGGCCGGGCCCCCGAACGAGCCGCCGCAGTACCCGACGCACGGCCCCGCGTACGGCATGCACCGGCTCACCGACCTCTCCGACTACCTGCGGGACGTCCTGCGCGCCCTCGGAGAGCAGGGGCTCGGCGTGCTGCAGATCCACCCCGAGTACGCCTCCGGGCAGTTCGAGGTCTCGGTCGCCGCCGAGGGCCCGGTCGCCGCCGCCGACACCTCCGTCCTGGTCCGGCACACCGTCCGCGCCGTCTCCGCCCGGCACGGCCTGCGGGTCTCCTTCGCCCCGGTGGTCGAGGCCGGCGGCGTCGGCAACGGCGGGCACCTGCACCTCAGCCTCTGGCGGGACGGGCGCAACCTCGGCCACGGCGGCCCCGGTCCGCACGGCCTGACCGCCGAGGCCGAGGGCTTCCTCGCCGGGGTTCTCGACGCGCTGCCCGAACTCCTGGTGCTGGGCTGCTCCAGCCCCGCCGGGTACCTGCGGCTGGTGCCCTCGCACTGGGCCGGCGCCTACCAGTGCTGGGGCCTGGAGAACCGGGAGGCCGCGCTGCGCCTGGTGACGGGCTCCACCGGGGAACGGTCCGCCGCCGCCAACGCCGAGGTCAAGTGCTTCGACGCGAGCGCCAATCCGTACCTGGCGGTCGGCGGGGCGATCGCGGCCGGCCTCGCCGGGCTGGACCAGCGCCGGGCGCTGCCACCGGAGTTCACCGGCGACCCAGCGGCCGCCGAGCCCGGAACGGTGCCCCGGCTGCCGGCGAGCCCCGCCGAGGCGATCGCCGCGTACGAGCGTTCCGCGGTGCTGCGCGAGGCGCTCGGCGAGCCGCTGTACCAGGCGGTGCTGGCCGTGCGCCGGGCGGAGGGGGAGCAGTACGCGGCCGCCGCGCCGAAGGAGTTGGTCGCGGCCACCCGCTGGCGGTACTGAGCGGTGGCCCACCCGGAGGGGCTCGCGCTGGTCGATCACCACTGCCACAGCGTCGTGGCGGCCGAGCTCGCCGACGACGCCCTGGCGGGGCTGCTCACCGAGTCCGATCGCCCGCCCGCGCCCGGCTGCTCGCCCTTCGACAGCGCGCTGGGCCTGGCCGTGCGGCGCTGGTGCCCGCCCGTGCTCGGCCTGCCGGCGCACGCCCCGGCCGCCGACTACCTGGCCCGGCGCCGGGAGTTGGGGGCGGCCGAGGCCACCGGGCGGCTGCTGGCGGCGGCCGGGCTGGACACCTGCCTGGTGGACACCGGGCTGACCGCCGCCGCGGGCCACGAGCTGCTGCCACTGGCCGAACTCGCCCGGGCCACCGGGGCGTCGGTGCGCGAGGTGGTCCGGCTGGAGTCGGTGGCCGAGACGGTGGCGGCCGGAGCCGAGGCCTGGCCGCGGGCCGTCGCGCAGGCGCTCGGGTCGGCCGCCGCCGGGGCCGTCGCGGTCAAGTCGGTGCTGGCCTACCGGCACGGCCTGGCCGCCCCGGCCGAACGCCCCGCCGGCCCGGCCGTGGTGGCCGCGGCCGGCGCCCATCTGCGCGGCGGGCGCCACCGGTTGACCGACCCGGTGCTGTTGCACCACCTGCTCTGGACCGCCGTGGACGTCTGCGCCGAGCTCGGTCTGCCGCTCCAACTCCACACCGGCTTCGGCGACCCTGACCTCACCCTGCACCGGGCGGACCCGTCGCTGCTGACGGACTTCGTGCGGGCCGCCGAGCCGAGTGGCGTCCCGCTGGTGCTGCTGCACGCCTATCCGTACCACCGGCAGGCCGCCTGGCTGGCCCAGGCCTTCCCGACGGTCCACACCGACCTCGGGCTGACGGCCTCCTACGCCGGGCCGCGGGTGGCCGCGGTGCTGGGCGAGATGCTGGAGCTGGCCCCGTTCGGCAAATTGCTGTTCTCGACCGACGCCTACGGACTGCCCGAACTGTATGTGGTGGGCACCTGTCAGTTCCGGTACGGACTGGGTTCGGTGCTCGCGGGCTGGCGGGCGGACGGTGCCTGTTCCGAATCCGATGCCGAGCGGGTGGCGCGGTTGGTCGCGGCCGGGAACGCGCGTCGGTTGTACGCGTTGTAGCGGCGCGGTCCGCGCTGGTGGCCGGTGGTCCGGCGAGGGCGGCCGCGCGTCGGCGAACCGTCACTTTTTAACAATCTTGTTCTCTGTTACCCCTGTTGACGAGAGGTCTCCTAACCGCACCCCGTTGGTCAACATGTGACGATTAGATGACTACCCCTTGCGCTTATAAGCAAATATTCATTAGCGTCCCGGTCATTCCCTGGCGCACCTGCTCACCGCAGCTGCCGCCTGACGACTCGGGAGGCCAACCCTCATGCGTGTTCCTCGGATCAGCCGTACCCGGTACGCGGCCGTGGGCGTCGTGCTCGCCACGGCAGGCGCCCTCGCGCTGCCGGCCGGCACCGCCGTCGCGGCCCCCGCCGCCGACTCGACGACCGGTCCGCTGATGAGCTACGTCGTCAACACCAAGGCCAACCACGGTCAGGTGCAGAAGGTCGAGAAGGCCATCGCCGGCCTCGGCGGCAAGGTCGTCCAGTCGTACGAGCAGATCGGCGTTGTGGTCGCCCGCTCGACCGACACCAAGTTCGCCGAGAAGCTGCGCCTGGCCGGCGGTGTCGAGTCGGTCGGCGCCAGCCGCACCAAGGGCATCCAGGCCTCCGACCAGGGCAAGGCCGACGTCGCCGCCGAGCCCACCGCCGCGGCCGCGCCGGGCGAGGACCCCTACGAGTCCAACCAGTGGGACATGCGTCAGATCGGTGCGGACAAGGCGCACAAGATCTCGCTCGGCAGCCGCAACGTCACCGTCGGCGTGCTGGACTCCGGCATCGACGCCACCCACGAGGACCTGGCCGCCAACGTGGACGCCTCGCAGTCGGTCTCCTGCATCGACGGCAAGCCGAACACCGACTGGAAGGCCTGGCAGCCGACCACCAGCGACCACGGCACCCACGTGGCCGGCACCATCGGCGCCGCCAAGAACGGCAAGGGCATCGTCGGTGTCGCGCCGAACGTCAAGCTGGCCGCCGTCAAGGTCGTCGACGACGGCGGGTTCATCTACCCGGAGAACGCGGTCTGCGGCTTCGTCTGGGCCGGCGAGCACGGCTTCAAGGTGACGAACAACAGCTACTTCGTCGACCCGTGGATGTTCAACTGCAAGACGGACAAGGACCAGGCCGCGATCTCGGACGCCGTCCGCAAGGCCGTCGCCTTCTCCCAGCGCAAGGGCGTCCTCAACATCGCCGCCGCGGGCAACGAGAACATCGACCTGGCGCACAAGACCGTCGACGTGGCCAGCCCGGACGACACCACCCCCGGCTCCCGCCCGGTCACCAACGACTGCCTGTCGCTGCCGACCGAGCTGCCCGGCGTCGTCGCCGTCTCCGCGGTGGGCTCCGAGGGCGTCAAGTCGTACTACTCCAGCTACGGCAAGGGCGTCGTGACCGTCACGGCTCCGGGTGGCGACCGCCGCTACCAGATCCCGAACACCCCGGACAAGGACGGCCGCATCCTGTCCACCATCCCCGGTGGCAAGTACGGCTACATGCAGGGCACCTCGATGGCCACCCCGCACGTCACCGGCGTGGTCGCGCTGCTCGCCAGCACCTTCCCGTGGGCCAGCCCGGACGAGCTGACCGAGCTGCTGACCACCCACGCCGAGTCCGTCCCGTGCCCGAAGGGCGAGTTCAACCCGGGCGGTGCCGGTGCCTGGACGGCGAAGTGCGAGGGCCGCACGAACGACAACGGCTTCTACGGCGCGGGCCTGGTCAACGCCGAGAAGGCGGTCCAGTGGTGGCGCTGACGCGCTGACCGCGGACACCTCTGAACAGTAGAGCCGGGGCGCGGGCCCACAGGGTCCCGCTCCCCCGCCGCGGTCCCGGCCCGCGGCCCGGTC